>NZ_JBIWFQ010000046.1:0-29881 GCF_044763105.1 Lysinibacillus sp. NPDC096212
TTGAGTACGCTTAAAAACAGTTTTTTAGATGCTTGGTAGCTTAAGAATTTCCAATTCCGATGTTTTTTATGGTTGACATATCACCACTGGGCTTTCTACTTAGAATGAGAGCGTGGAAAATGTGAAGACCTGCATTCCCACACCTGCGCTCCTGTTATTGATATAACGCCATATTCTATACAAGTATGGGGATAGATATAACGTTTCTTCTGAAAAACATGGGGAATTATAAACCAAATAGAGTTTATATAAGTTTACAACCGTACTTTTTTGTATTAATTAAAAAATTTTTTTGATGAAAACAGTAATAATTTGTAGTGACTTTGTATACGATGAAAAAACTTATTTAGAGAGGGGGTAATAGAGTTGGAAAAATTACAGTATAAAATGTTGCCGATTGAAGAAAAATTGGTATGGCTTAATGGAGAGCTACGAGAAAAAGAACTGAAGCAAGTTGCTAGCGTAATAGGAATGTCTGCCAGCAGCCTAACGAAAGATATTTGTATAGCGGGTTATCGCTTTGACAGAACTGCTAGACAATATGTTGTTGTACAAGAGAAAAAGGAAGACGCTACTGATGAAATGTTAGCTTATATAATGCAGCATTTTAATGCTATACAAGCTTTAATAGAGGAGGGTAGGAATAGACAGAATCTATGTTTAGAGATAGATAATCGTTTATACGCTGCGCCAACAGAAGCATATCAAACTAGAAGTTTCAAGATACATCAGGAAATTTACAATGAGTTTGTTCAACTGTATGAGGAACAATTTCGACATTTAAAAATGCAACATGTGGTCTCGTTAGCGATTGCAGAATTTGTGAAAAGCTATAAATAGGATTGATTATTGCTGAATATAAATAGGAGACGAAAGTGTACGGAAGTGAACATTTTGTATATAACAGTTTTATTTAAAAAGGGAATTTTTCAATTAAAGTTTTGTATTTAAAATTAAACTGATAGCCGAAGCAATTTCTAAAATGAGGTTGCTTTTTTAGTTGGAATAATGATGGTAATAAGTTACAATCTGAAATATGGATAAGGTTGGAGGGGGTAAAATAATGGGAGATAAGTATTTACCTCTATATCAGTACTTAGCAAATAGAAATGATGCAACAGTAATGCTAGATTTCGAAAAAATAGAATCCATCATAGGGTGTAAATTACCTAATTCAGCTTATCAATATCCAGCGTGGTGGGCTAATCAAAAAAAGCACCATAGTCAAACAGGTGCATGGATGGATGCAGGTTATTTTGTCCAATCTGTTAGTTTTGGCAAAACAGTAACGTTTGTAAAAGAGGATGCTTCCAGACAACTAACAACGAAAAAGGTAATTGAGACCATTACACAGCACCCTATGGATAAGATTGCGTTAAAAGTTAGTGCACTAAAAAACTATAGTAATAGAGGAAACTCCTAAATTTGAGGAAGAGAATCTAGATGAACAGTTCCATTACATTAGAAAATTGTCTCGTACAATTGGGAATATAAGCAATGATTTAAGTTATTTGAGTTGTCATTATATAGAAGCATTTTTAAACAAGAACTTTAAGATGGATTCTTGCTCAGTCTTAACAAAAGCACAAGGGGCAGCGGGGCTAGATGTGGATGAGGTTACTGTTGCTGGACAAAGAATTATAGGTTAACTAAAGACTACATATCCATACGCAGAATATGATTTTGGGGCAGCGCAAAAAACGAATATTAAGGAAGATTTTGAACGTTTGCAAACTGTACAAGCAGATTTTAAATATTTTTTTGTCATTGAAGAAAAAACATTTGAAATATTAAAGGAAAAATATCGGCATTTGTTGCAAGGTATTACATTGGTCTTGTTACCAGATGCACTAGATTACGTTAATGCTATTGTACAGATAAATGGACAGGAGGAGAATTAAATGAAATTTGTATATTATAACGATACAGGGAGAAATGTATCTATCCATCCAGCGACCAAAGAAACTTATAAAGTAGAATGCGATACGAGTACTATTCAGCCCTTGCAAGAACGTATATTTTATTTGCCAGATAAAACTTACCCTTGGGTTAAAATGTGGGATTACGGGGAGAAACGAGGTCTTAGTATTATAGTAATACCACAAAATGATGAGTAATTAGAGTTGATAAAGTATTTTCGAATAATTAAGGAATAAACAATGTTTAAATAGTTATTAGTGATATGATAAGAATGATTGTATGTAGTATTTTAAAAAATATATTAAATAAGTATCTGTGCATATAGGTGAATGGTTTTAAAAAAATCCATTTGTTGTTTATATGTAACAGATACTTTTTTATTGTCTTATAGAGAAAACAATTTTGTTGTTATGGAAATATATGAAAATAATAAAACTTGCTAGTTGAGGGAGTTAGTCTTTCTAGAACCGTTTTTAGAAGGGGTAGAACACAATTTGAATCCCAGCATATTGATTTTACTATAAAATATAGTTAGAGCTTGTTTAGAAGCCAAAAAATCTGATGATGAGTGCAAAATATCAATTGTTTTAAATAGGAGGAAGCATAATGGAAAATACAAAAGAAATAAAAATTAAAAACCCAAGAAGTTTAACTGTATACAAAAAGTGTATGGAATTGAATGGAATGATATATAAGCTTGTAAAGCAATTCCCTATTGAAGAAAAATATCGGATGGAGTCACAAATTATACGGTCTTGTACAAGTATAGGAGCCAATTTGGCAGAGGGGAATGGGCAAATTTACAATGCGAAAGAGTTATCTTTCCTAAATAATAGCCTGGGTAGTGCCCAAGAGACAGTTTATTGGTTAGATGTGGCGATAATGAAATCCTATATCTCTTCCGAGCAATTTAAAATTGCAGAAGGGCTTACACAAGAAATTATGCGAATGTTAATAGGAATGATGAAAAAACTAAAAAGTGAAGAGGTCGTTTAATTACGATGTAATAAATTTTCAACTTGAATTTAAAATGGGTAGCTATTAACTAGGTTTGGTTTGCTGAGATTGAGCCAAACCTGTTTTTATTAAGCTATTTTCTAAAAGATTGTTGCTATTCAACTAACGACGCAATTTAGTTGAAGAATAATTTAAAGATTTCAGTGGAAAATACACATTAATTAAATCTATATTAAAGGAGTGTTCAATGAAGAAAATCCTGGTAATACTATCTTTTGTTCTTCTTAGTATCCATATTAATAACCATCAAGTGGCTGCTGAAAAACCACCGAATGAGAACTTTTACAAAGATGCTTTGTTAACATTAAATTCAGGAAATCTTGATGCCCGAAGTGAACAGCCTGATTATAAGCTTATTTATGATACTTTGATTACAACTCTATTCCCCTCCATAGATAAAGAAATTATTAATTATTATGGTTATCCCAAACAATTTGAGGATGCTAAAATTCTGAGTATTACAAGAGAGCATGAGGGTAGTTTTGATTTTAATGCAGCAGTCCAAGTAACAACATTTGAACATGCACATGACCCTCCTTATGGTAAGGAAAAAATGACTTTTAACATAAGTCCATTTGGGGTTAAGACCATTAGCTTTCAACATGAGGTCGATAAATTAGAAAAGGATATAAATGAATTTTATAAAGCAACATTTTCAGATATAAAACAGTCTTTTAATTTGAATTTAGAGTCTTACTCTTCTTACACATACAATCAATTGCAATACCAAGCTGAAATAAATAATGAATTTAAATCTCTTTTTAAAATTGCAGAAGAAATAGTAATCAACATATTGCTTCCTGAGAGAAAGATACCCAACAAAAATGTTATTGACCCTGTAACCTTTATAAAAGACAACACAGGTTATATGCTCTTTAAAAAGTCTGATGGTACAAATGTAAATTATAAAGTACAAAAGAAAGATGGTAATTGGATAGTAACAGATAAAAATAGTAAACAAGGTAAGAAAATGGATTATGGAATACCATGGTATGTATGGAAAAAATTAAGCCTACTGATTAATTCAGTTAGGCTTTTTTAATAATATAAAATGTGTGTGTATGGTTTCAGTTTGTAGTATTTGAAGTGGGCTTTCAAACTGAATTTTTGGCGGAATTGAAAGATATCGTATCCTAATCCTTATTAACTCCTATGAAAGAACTTTATTATCTTTCGTATTCTGCGATGAAGTGCCAATTTTTGCGCTTCATGGATGGCTAACGGATGCTATGCTCCAAGAAGAGGATTGGCTTTTTCTTATTGAAGTAACGACGTAGATTAGTTAAAGAAAGTCCGTATTAATTACGTAATTATTCTGGTGGATATTTATATGTTTTTAGGTGCGTGTGATTTATTAATTTAACCTCAGGTCCGGGAGAAATTTCATAGGTCATGCGGTCTTTCCCTACAGGGATATGATGTCCACCATCTGTAGGTTCAATTTCAAATGTAATTTGCAAAAAAAAGCCACGGAAACTATTCACTCTCTTTGTTTCAATCACTTCAATTTTCCACGGAGTTACATTAGCTGAAAAATCCTTTAAAATATTTGGATAATAATAGCTATTCAAATCTTTATCAATATAAGGAGTAAGCATTAGCATAAGCATATCCTGTAATCTAAGTTCTTCAGAGTCTTGAGTTGAATTATATGATGAAACGGTTTTTGTTTGAATAGATGCTATAATAATGAATAGTATAAAGGTAATTAAAATCTTTTTCATCATCTTCAATTACACCTCTTTAAGGTTTACTTACTAAATTGTATTTTTTCCTTTTAAAGAATAAAGTATGTACATATTGAAGTAACGGGGTGCTTTACTTGAAGAACATGGAGTTGCATGGGCAGCTCTTTTTTTATGAATTAACGAAGCAGGTTAGTTAAAAAATGAACAAGAAAGTGTTGTAAAATAATGTAAGAAACGGAAGACTTAGGAGGTGTGTCAATTTGGCTTATATTCACGAGTTTGGAATAGTTGAATGTATTGAAAAAAATAAAGAGTATGTTAGTTATGAACCTGAAAAATATCATTGCATAGGTGTAGATGGGGACCTTTTTGATGAACTTATGTCTAAGGATTTTGGTGAAAAAATGAATCATCTAGAAACATTCGCACATAACATAAATAGAACTTATAAAAGTCTCGCATATTTTGGAATAACATTGATACCACCGAGTTCTCATAAACAATTTTTAAATATGGTTAGAGAAGCAAACGACGAGTACAAATCAGAAGAACTTGAAGAATTGATGAAAAAAATAGCTGAAGCAATAAAAGAGGATAGATGGTTGATTCATTATGGTGTTTAATTTTGTCAATACATACATGTAAGCTAAGAGGTGATTGTTCGATTAGAGCAATCGCTTCTTGTGCTAACGGCGTAGTTTAGTTGAGTAAAAGAATGAATTGGAGGTCGAACAGATATGAAACGAGAGGGAATTGTTAAATGGTTTAAAGAAGAAAAGGGTTATGGTCGCATCATGCTTGACGGTGAGGATGGAAATCACGTTTTCGTTCATTTCAGTTCGATTTTACCTGATAAAGAAAGATTTCTGAATGGATTCAGATTCCTTAAAAAAGGTCAAAAAGTATCCTTTGATTTAGTTGAAAACCCAAGTTCTACTGACCAAAAGAAAGTTGCAGAAAATGTAATCGTTATTTCTGACTAAAAAATTCTTCTTCTTCAACTAACGGATAGTTAAAGGTTAACTCTGTTATTATGTTTTAACAGCAACAATCTTTTAGAAAACAGCCTTTATTAAAATGTAAATCGTAATTGCAGCTAATGCTAGCGATTACGGGAAACCTTGTGAAAATTACATTTATATATTTGTCTATTTAACCTTCGTTTAGTAGACAAAATAGAAGCGGAGTATAAATTAACGATTATGCTCTATTTTTTTATTGTTTTTGTCTATAAACTCGTCTATTATCAAAAGTGTATAAAATGTATGAGAAAATAGAAAGTGGTGTGGATATTGAGTAGAATTATTGGATATTGTCGTGTAAGTACTGAAGAACAGAATTTAGATATGCAGGAACAATCTATTAGGAAGTACGCAAAAGACAAGGGGCTTGAACTTGTTTTGTATATTGAGAAGGTTTCGAGCCGTAAGAGCGAACGTAGCGAATTGCAAAATGCCATAAAGGCAGCTACAAAAGGTGATTTATTTGTAGTTTATAAATTAGACCGACTTGCTCGAAGTACGAAAGAATTGTATGAGTTAACAGACCAATTAAAAGAAAAGGAAGTTAATTTTGTTTCAATATATGATTCTTTTGATACTTCAACACCAACAGGAAAAGCAATGTTTGGCATGTTAGCTGTATTTGCTGAATTCGAAAGAGACGTTATTCAGCAACGAACAAAGGCTGGATTAGAAGCTGCTCGTAAACGTGGAAGAGTAGGTGGTAGACCAGCTATTGATGAAAAGACTAAGAAACGTGTACAAGCATTATTTAAATTAGGTGAAAGTGCAACTGATATTGCGAAGGAATATAATATTGGAAGAGCTACCGTGTATAAGATTATTAATGAAAAGAAGAATTCAGGTGAAATAAATGCAACAAAATAATTTAGCAAATATATATTCAAAAAAGAATATAGAGAGAATAATAAAAAAGTATGATTATTATAAAGATTTAAGAGCTGTAAAAGAAGATATAGAAGAATTGCAAGAAAGTTATAAAATAATGAAAACGTCTTATAGGAATGAATATTATTATAAAAATTCATTTTTTAACAAACTTGTTTTAGGTAAATATCATCTATAACTATACTTAAACCGAAAATAAATGTGCAGATTTTATATAAATACATAAGACATAATTATAATGAACTGGTAAGGCTAATATAACTATGTTTAACAGAGGTAAATTACGAATGACTACTATACAAGAAATCCAAGATATTGCATTAGAACGTGGTGGAAAATGTTTGTCTGAATCATTTGATGGTTGGAAATTTAAATTGAAATGGGAATGTGCAGAAGGACATATTTGGGAAGCAACTTTAAGTAACGTCAAGTATGGTAAATGGTGTCCATCTTGTGGAAAGAAACGTAGAGGATTAAACAGAAGAGATACTATAGAGAATATGAAGAAATTAGCTGCTGTTAAAGGTGGTACCTGTTTATCAACAGTATATTTAGGTTCTTCTAAACATTTAGAATGGAAATGTGAAAAGAATCATATTTGGAATGCTAGTCCGGATAATATCAAAGCTGGTAAATGGTGTCCGACTTGTGGAAAGTTAAAATCTTCAAATAAAAGAAGAAAAACTATTGAAGATATGCAAAATTTAGCGGAATTAAATGCTGGGAAATGCATATCCGAATCATATACAAATATGAATATAAAATTAGAGTGGGAATGTACAGAAGGACATAGGTGGAATGCTCTTCCTAGTAATATAAGTGGTGGTAAGTGGTGCCCGTATTGTAGTGGAAGGCACAGAACAATAGAAGAAATGCAAAATTTTGCGAATCGAAAAGGTGGAAAATGTTTATCTACTACATTTAAGAAAATGACTGATAAGTTAATATGGGAGTGTGCTGCGGGACATAGATGGGAGAGTACTCCTAATTCGTTATTTAATAATAAAAGTTGGTGTCCAAAATGCGCTGGCAATTTACAGAAAGATTTATCTTATTGTGAAGAACTTGCTCTAAAAAAGGGTGGAAAATGTCTTAGTAAGAAATATGGAGGTGTAGATAATAAAATACTTTGGGAGTGTTCCAAGGGTCATCAGTTTAAATTAACACCTTTTTCAGTAGACAAAGGGACTTGGTGTCAGAGATGTAATCAAAATCGAAATAATCTTAACGAAGAAAAATGCAGATTCATTTTAGAATCAATATTCAAAGTGGTTTTCGAAAAAGATAGAAAAGTACTGGGAAACAATCTAGAATTAGATGGTTATAATAATGAGTTGAAAATGGCATTTGAATACAATGGCATACAGCATTATCGATATAATAATTATTTCCATAAAAATAGAGAAGGTTTTCATGCGCAGATTCAAAGGGATGAAAAAAAGCGGAGTTTATGTATCGAAAAAGGAATAATATTGATTGAGATTCCTTATACAATTGAATCTGATAAAGACAAAGAAGTATTTATTTATGATGAGTTAAAATATAGAGGTTTAAAAGTCGGTGAAGCAGTAATAGATTGGTCGGATTTTTATAATGGCTACGACCCTTTGGAAGAAGTGCTTGAAATAGCAAGAAAGAAGAATGGCAACTGCCTGTCTATTACATATGAGGGTGTAGATGGAAAGCTAATTTGGAGATGTGAGCATGGCCATGTATGGGAAAGTTCACCTTATCAGATTAAGCAAGGTTCATGGTGTCTTCGATGTGCTGGTAAAATTAAAACGATTGAAGATATGCAAGAATTGGCGGAATTAAAAGGAGGGAAATGTCTATCTAATCAATACGTTAATAATTCTACAAAGCTTCTTTGGCAATGCAGTAAAGGTCATACTTGGAAGGCGATAGCTAGTTCGATTCAGAGAGGAACTTGGTGTCCCGAATGTAGTGGATATAAACTATTTAGCCTATCTGATATGAATAAAATTGCTAATAATAATAACGGTGAGTGTCTCTCAAACGAATATAAAAACTTAAATACTAAGTTGAAATGGAGATGTGAAAAAGGGCACATTTGGGAAGCTACTCCTGCCAGTCTAGTAAATGGGTCATGGTGCAAGGAATGTCTAAAACCTTCAATAGAAGATGCAAGAAGTATTGCTGAAGAATACGATGGTCAATGTTTATCAGATGTTTATATAGATTCGAAATCAAAATTAAAATGGAAATGTGAAAACGGACATGTTTGGGAATCTATTCTTGGTAATATCAAAAGAGGTAGATGGTGTCCAAGTTGTAGAAAATTAAAGAATGAATCAAAAAAGCGGTTAAAGTTAGCCGAATTACAGCAATTAGCTCATAGCCGAAATGGTACGTGTTTAAGTCAAGTATACGAAACTGTTGATGCTAAGTTACTTTGGCAATGTAGTGAGGGACATACGTGGAAAAGTTCCCCCTACAGTATAAAGAATGGAGCATGGTGTATTAAATGTGCTAATAAGAAAAATGCAGATAAACGAAGAGCTACCATTGAAGATATGCAGGAAATCGCAGATGAGAGAAATGGAAAATGTCTAAGTACGGAATATATAAATAACCAAACACCATTAGAATGGGAGTGTTTATACGGGCATCGCTGGATGAGTACTCCAAATAATATAAAAAATGGCTCATGGTGTAGACAATGTCATATTAAGAAAAATGCTGATAGACAAAAAAAGAGTATTGAAGATATGAGGATACTGGCAGCAACTAATAATGGTGAATGCTTATCTGATGAATATATAAACGCTCATGAGAAGTTAACTTGGAAATGTTCGAACGCTCACATTTGGGAAGCGAAACCAAATAATATTCAGCAAGGTAAGTGGTGCCCGAAATGTCGAAAGAAGTGAAAAATGAATGCTCTTGCTAATACACTTATCCATTATATGGGAATTAACCATAAGACTACGCAATCGGTATCTGTGCCGTAACATCAATCGATGGTATGATTTCTGACTAGGTACGCACCCCTTGGGATGTACTAGAGAAAATCCCAGTGCACCTAGTGAACGAAGTAAAACACGCAAACCGTGTGCAATATGATAATACATCTAAGCCACCAGCGAAAGGGAGGTGTTAATTGAAGGCGGAGAGAAAGAAATTAGACATAATGCAATTCTTGAAACATATCAAAATGGTACATCAATAGCAGACATAAGAAAAACATACAAAGCAAGCACAGGAACCATATACCGATTACTAGAGAGAGAAGGTATTAAACGCTAGGAACATAAGGGGGTATCAATTCTCTGTACTTCGTTTTTACAAAATACAACTTTAAAGGAAGTAAGGAAACTATGTATTGTCCCGACTAATGGTATCAAAGATGGTGAATCATACAAATTTGAATTATTAAAGCTTTAACCTGTGCTGTATTCTCGTATCTAAAGTGGGTACATATAATTGGTGAGTCACGGATTGGTTTTTGGATGGGTAAGGGGAATTACCATAATTAGAACATAATAGTCCCCTATTTTTAGTTTGTCGTTAGTATCTTAATCTTTTTATTTACTTATAGACATACGACATATTACTGGGAGTAATTGCTTATTCCCAACTAATAGTGCTTGAGAAAAGGTATAATGGACTAAAAGTGGTAAAGAGGTGTTGATGTTTTGAATAACAAATCAAAAAAAGTTGGGTATACTCTGGCTTTTTTTCTGGGAGGAATCGGAGCTCATGCGTTTTACTACCGTAAATACGTAAAAGGTTCGATGTATCTTCTTTTTAGTTGGACGTCTGTCCCAATTCTCTTAGGGTGGGTAGATATGTTTTTCATTAAGGCATGGCACAACAAAATAGAAAACAACCCGGTAGTACAAAAAAACAACTTGAATCAGAAGGCAACAAAAGACATCCCCGTAAAAAAGGAAACTAATAAAATTACAATGGATGACCCAACGATTAAGAATCGACTAGACAAGGAAAGTGTTCTGTTTTCCGATGGGCGTCCACTCAAACCTCTTGCAGAAGAAACTCTTAAGAGCGAAGAGCGCAAAAATGTAAAACAAATTGTTTATGCAGCCATAGAGGAACAACAAAGAGTAGACTATACGCTAAAGAGTGAGCCGGTTGAGGAAGTGCAAAGCATAACAAGCTCAATAGTCAGTCCTGAAAACATTATTTCTTCCCACGTTAAAAAAACGCGTTTGAAAGTCGAAGAAGCTACCATACAGACACAAAAAACACCTGAGTATCCTCTTAAAGAAATACAAGAGGTCGTGTCGACACTCAAACAGGTACAACAGTTACAACTTGCTAAAGCAGCTGTGCAGCCTCCTACTGAAGACACTCACAGTGAAGAGCAAATAATAGCGGATACACAGACATTACTCAGCACAATGGATAACAATGCTGCCCTGTTACCGAAACTGGAAGAAGTAGTAGTGGATGAAGTAATCGAAAATGTTGAGGCAGATATACTAGAAGCAATAGACATAAAAGTGAAGGATGATGCTGCTGTGACAGTGGTATATATGGAGACAGAAGGCAAACAAGAAGCGGCAGAGACCATTCTCTCGGAATTAACTCATCCTATTCCTTCTGAAGAACCATCTGTGAATACGGACCTGGTAGGGCAACCTAAAAACGGTTTTTTATTGCAAGCCTCTAAATTAAAACGCAAGATTGAGGAATCATTAAAAAATATGCCAGATGTCAACGTTGCGAAGCCAAGTAATCATTTTTACAATGAAGACGCGATTATTCTAGACAAATATAGGCACATTGAGACACCTAGAGAGATACTGAAGGCTATCGAACAGATAAGACGCGGCAGTTCTTCTAAAAAAAACAATTCTTATGTTGTGAGCTTTCCCCACGATGGAAGCCGATTCATCAAACATTCCTTAGACTATGCAACTAAAAGGGGTGTCGAAAGCCAGGAAATCCCGTTACACGCCTATTGGACGACCTTTGACAGTTTGAACCATGAACAAAAAAAGTGGTACTTTTACTGGAGAGAGCAAGTGTTGAATGGGAAATACCCAGATGTAGACCTTAGCTACATCATCTTGTTTGTTTATGAGCTATTGAACTACTCCTTTAATCAAAAAGCTGCATTCAACATAAGCATGATGATTCGGTTGCATGATAACTACGTAGAAAGACTTCCTAAGGTGAAGACGTACATAGGTAGCTGGACGGCTGATATGTTACGAGAAGTCGGTGAAAATGACTTATTGGAAGAGTGGACGTCCTCGTCGGGTGAGCTATACGTGATGCCATTGTATAAACAACTCAAGGAAAAACAAGACGAATTAGCACGAATCTCCTTTACTACATGGAAACCTTATATCAAAGATTATAAAGAAACTGTGTTTTTTACTGCCCATAAACATAAAATTTATAGACTCTTTAAAGAGAGCTTCCCACTTCTACAGGGCGTGTACCAAAAGCAAGGAGAACAGTTAATTGACCACTACTTTAAAATACAAGAGGAAACAATCGTTAAGTACTTATATACCAGTGCTGTTCTAGGGCGTGAAACGGACCGTTTTCATGTTCAAACGAAACGAATACAGCCTACTGCACGAATAAAAGACGAAGTGACTGCTTTGTTCCGTTTATCTGAAAATGTAACAAGACTGCTTAATGGGGAGAAACGTCAAATAAAAGTTGATGAATCGTTCTTACCGGAGGGGTTTAAAGAAATGATGATGGAACACTTTACGCCAGTAGCGAAGGAAACGACTAAACGATTTAAAGTCGTTCAAAAAGCAGAAAATAGTGAGGGATACGGCAAAATTCCACCCCCACCCGAAGAAGTTCCCGTACCTGAACAAAGACCAGTTATTGAATTCAATAGTGCTAACATCAAAGCGTTTCAAGCAGAGACAGAAGAACTCATTGCGATATTCAATGAAAGAAGTACAGAAGAAGACGACGCTCTAGGTTTTACTTCTAAAGGAGACACTTCTCCCTATGGAGGGAACACAAGCACTAAGTATGTAACCAATATTGAAACCATGAAAGTCCGAATGGATACCGAAGAAACGGATAACCAAGTAGCGGGGGATACGGAGCACTCATCAATCGGTGAAACAGTACCGCCTACGGGTACATCCTCTTCCCCTGCGGATATCTTCTTTGCACTAGAAGGTGGGGGTAGTGTCGCTGGAGAGGAAGACTTCATTGAATCCCTAACCGCGATTGAAAAAGAATTCCTGGTTCAATTTAATAATGGGGTTTACAACCGAAACACAGCCAACTCCTTCTTGAAGCAAAAAGGCATCATGCTAGGCATGTTTATCAGTGAAATCAACGAAAAAGCCAATGAATACCTAGGTGATAACTTCCTTGAGTCTCAAGATGAGGAAATCGCAGTCTACGAAGAATTCGAACAATGTATTATAACGCTAAAGGGGACCGAATAAATGGATATTAAAAAAAGAGATTCCACCGCAATTCTTAACTCACTAGGAGGTGGCGTCGTACCGAACAGAGGGTTGCATCACATCATGGTGGGGCGAAATGAAGAAGCTAAACAAATTTTAAGTGACTTGGACAATATTAAAAAGGGTTCGTCCTTTATGAAGCTATTCATTGGGCCCTTTGGGAGCGGTAAAAGTTTTATTCAAGCACTCATCCAACAAGCTGCTTTTAATGAAAAGTTTGTTGTCGCGAAAGCAGACTTCACACCTGAACGTCGATTATACGGGACGGAAGGTAAAGCGGTCGCGACTTACACGGAACTTATGAAAAACTTAGCGACTGCGACTGTCCCTCAAGGAGGCGCATTACCTACCATTTTGGACAAGTGGATTAGCGAAATTCAAATGAAGGTACAACTCGATAAAAATTACGAATCTGTTGTATTCGACAACCCTTCCTTCATTAAAGATGTAGAACTAGCCATAACTGATGTTGTATCTAAAATGGATGAACTTGTCGGTGGATATGACTTTGCACGTATTCTAACCCAATACTTTAAAGGATTTGTTGAAGATGACAACGAACTCCAACGACAAGCGCTTCGGTGGCTTCGGGGAGAATACACATCCAAAATGGAAGCACGTAAGGATTTAGGCGTTCGCGAAATTATCAACGATATTAATTACTATGAGTATATAAAAGTTTTTTCTCAGTTCGTGAAGCAAATTGGATACTCCGGTTTGGTCGTTAATCTCGATGAAGCCATTAACTTGTATAAGATTACACGTCCTCAGACTAGAGAGAAAAACTATGAAACGATTTTAAAGATTTACAACGATACGTTACAAGGGAATGTTGAGGGGTTATATATCACGATAGGTGGAACACCGGAATTCTTAGAGGATGAACGTAGAGGGTTGTTCAGCTATGGTGCTTTAAAGAGAAGGCTTCAATCCAATCGCTATGAAACAAATGAATACCGTGACTTATCCCAACCGGTTATCACCATTAAGCCATTGAAACATGATGAAACCTATGTGCTTTTGGAAAAGTTAAGAGACATTCATGCCGTTCATAATGGATATACAACAACCGTAACGAGTGATGAAATTAAGCACTTCATCCGTGAGGAGTATTCACGACCTGGCGCAGAAGAAAACCTAACTGTCGGAGACATTATTCGAAGTTTTATCGGCGCATTAAACATTCTTCATCAAAATCCAGAATACAATCGTGAACAATTGTTTGGCGAAAAAGAAACGAAGCTACAACCTACAAACGTGATTTCTAGATTCTCAAGAACAGAAGGGTAGGAATACGTATGCAAGCATTCGAACTGCTTTCCAAAACAATGCAAAAGAAGATATGGGATATGAAATGGGATAAGTTAATGCCTATTCAAAACAGGACGATTCCTGTAATCATTGAGACGAATAAAGATGTTATTCTCTCGTCTGCTACTGCCTCTGGTAAAACGGAGGCAGCTTTTTTGCCAATAATCTCCCTTATTGAGGACAAGGCTGAAAACCAGCTGAAAGTATTGTACATCTCGCCCCTAAAAGCCTTAATAAACAACCAATTTGAGCGCATTGAAAGACTTTGTGAGTATAGCTCCATACCGATACACAAATGGCACGGAGACATCAGTCAAAGCCAGAAAAACAAGTTCGTGAAAAACCCGTCAGGCATTCTACAAATCACACCTGAATCCGTTGAAAGTTTGTTCATTAATCGTACGGAGCATATCAAGAACTTGTTCAAAGGGATTGAGTTTATCGTCATTGATGAAATCCATTCGTTTATCAATTCAGAACGCGGCGTTCACCTTCGTTCTCTGCTCTCTCGCATCGAGAAGTACACCGAACAAAGACCAAGAATTGTCGGTCTGTCTGCTACCATCGACAACTTTGATTTAGTTAAAGAATGGGTGAACTTTAAAGACACGGACAATGTTGAAATCATTGAAACAGTTGGCAGTGAAAAAGCGCTCCAATATTACCTAATGCATTTTGAAACCGGGGAAGACAGAAAGCTACCGGTGGAATTATTTGAGGATATTCGAGAGGTATCTAGAGAAAATAAAACCATTATCTTTTGCAATGGAAGAGGACAAGTAGAAGAAACTACGGTCTTCCTAAATCGATTGGCAGAGAAAGATAATGTGGGTGAAACGTATTTCGCGCATCACTCATCCATTGATAAAAAAGAGCGGGAATACGTGGAGAAAACAATGGTCGAATCCAAGACACCTAAAACTGTTGTTGCAACCAGTTCATTGGAACTTGGTATCGACATTGGGGACGTAGACATTGTGGTACAGCTAGACAGTACATTTACCGTTTCGTCTTTGAAACAGCGATTGGGTCGCTCAGGGCGTAAAAAAGGAGCGGACCAGATGTTACAGCTGTACACAACAGAAGAGGATAGTTTACTGCAATCGATAGCGGTTATGGAATTAGTGCTTGATAAGTGGATAGAGCCTGCTACGGGATATCCAGCCCCTTACGACATCTTATTTCATCAATTGATGTCTATCTGCCAGGAAACGAATGGGATTACCTTAGAGGCACTTATATCGAACATTAAAGGAAATCATATTTTCCATGACATGCAGAAAGAAAAGGTAGAACAGATTATTCTTCACATGATAGAACATGACCACCTTGAGAAAGTGAAGGGTCGTAACGAGTTAATCGTAGGCATCGAGGGGGAAAGGATACTCAGAAATAAAGAGTTCTATGCGGTCTTTATGACTCCAGAAGTCTTCACAGTACTGGAGGGAGTAAAAACCATCGGTACCTTGGATAAGGGACTATTTGATGAAGGTGACTATATCATTCTTGCGGGTAGACTATGGAGAATCAATACCATCGATTTCAAGAAAAATAAAATATATGTGAAAAAGGCGGTAAACGGTAAGCCACCTATGTACGGTGGCGGTCCTATTGATATCCATAATCGTATAGGCGAAAAAATGATTGATATCTTGTGTTCAAATCAGCAGTTTGGCTATTTTAATGATACTGCTGAATATACATTGCAGGATATGCGAAAACCGTATTTTGAATATGGTGTACAGCCCAATGAGCGGATTCTGTGGAAGACCAAACATGAAATTGTTTTTGATACGTACACAGGCTCTAAAAACGCTCAAAACTTAACTTGGGCACTCCGTTCACTAGGGCTCAATATTAAAAAAAGAGATGGCTTAGGAAGGATAATTATCGAAGGCTTCAACGGAGATATAACCGAAGTGATAAGACAAGCACAAGAAAAACAATGGGTATTTGAAGACTTGGTACGTGTCACACATGAACAGGAATTGTTTGTATCTAAATTCTCTACTTACTTACCGAAAGACATACAGGAGGAACTGCATGTAATAAGTAAAATAAACTTGAAAGGAATGGTAGAATACCTAGCTACCCATTCGTTTAGAGTTATCGATTTAGAGTGAGACCCTACTTGTAATTATAAGTCTCTCCTGAAAGTGAGGAGTAAAATTTTCTTGTTATTAAAAGTTGATATTGAAGGTCGGTGGCAGGTGTTATGTGTTTCATTAAAAAAAGCGTAAAGCATTGTAATTACAACGTTTACGCTTTTTAGTAGTTTGCGGGACTGACCTCACCACTAACCTTTAGTACCTTCCGTTTTGCCCGCAAAGGCTGTTATTAATAAAATAACTGCTATAACTACTAATGGTAATAAATTTAAAATCATTGCAACCCCTCCTGTTAAAGTTAATAGACTTGATAGATTAGCCATATTTGTGGAGGTTAAAGCCGAAATTAGGATTGTGAAACACCAATTTCTTATATGGTTGGAAGGTTCAGGAATCGAACCCGAAGGTGAACAAATTAATAAAAATATTAAAGTAATTAAATGAAATATAACTAATAATAAATATAAATTAAATCAAAAGAATATTCAATAAATAGTATACTTTATTATCTAGAAGGGTCGTAACATAAGAGTTTGACACCAGGACAAATCTGGGGTGTTAAATGTGTAAAATACATATAGGTACATTTCTTCACACAGTTATAAAAAAATATCGAGACGATACGATAGTTTATTATTTTATCATCGGTACTGCAACGTATTTATTTAAGATATCAATAGAGAGGTGGAATACAAGTATGCACTTAAGTGATAAACAAAAGAAAATTATAGTGAAGATTCAAGAAGGTAGTATTGAAGATATTTATTCATTTGTGAGTACACATGAAAAGGTTATAGAATTTAAGTATGACCATGAGGAAATTTTAAAAAATAAAACGTTATTTTTAAATAAAAGAAAAGAAGCAAGTCCATTTGGGGAGAATGTTGATTTTTCTGAAATAACGGAAGCGTTAAATATTCCAAAACCTCTTGCCACTGGGGAGTTTATTAACCAAAAGCATTTTGATATAAGTATTGAATTAGTTAGTGAAGAATACATAATAAATCCTTTTAAAAATACAGTTTTGTATTTACCAAATTTATATAATGAATTGTTAGAATTTTATCAAGTTTGGAATCAGTTGGAGCGCAATCAATTGTTGCTTACTATGGAGAAAAAAATAACAAAACAGGATGCAGAAATATTTCTTAAAGAGAAAATTAAATCAGAAAGAGAATTTAACAATTTTATAACATTTAAGGATAACGATTTTGCAGATTTTCAACTAATTAAAGATGAAGAGTCTATATTACTTTCTACAAAATACCTAGGTAAAAAAATCCTGCCATTACCAGACTTAAATATATTGATTGAAAATAAATATAAAACTGAAGATAGATTAAGATATGATAGGGCAACAAATCAAAGTCGGTGGGCTTTGGAACATCTATAGTTGTCGGAACACTATCTATAATCATAAGTACTTTATCATTAATTTTAAGTAATTACTTATCTGATGAAAATACAAAATTTTGGGTTGAGAATGAACAAAATAGATTAGAAGAATATCATGAAATGAATAGTGCATTAAAAACAATAAGTGATGATTTAATAGAATATAAAAATATCAGTGATTTAGATACATTAGAGGAGAAGCAAAGAAGTGAAATTTTATCGGATATAAATGAGACTCTCGAGGAATTACAAATAATTTTATCAAATGGAGAGTAAATAATAATTTAACTATTTTCTTACTAATTCCCAATAAAAAATATAGTATTTTATTGGGAATTAGTATTTGCCCGATAATTGTAAAGAACGTAGTAGACCCGGCAAAAGTAACTCATTCAGCACTTCAAAACGCAGCTTCTGAAGCAGCGCTATTCTTAATGACTGAAGTAGTAGTTAATTATTTTGAGATGAACTATTTATTTATATTTAAAACACCTATTCTAAGTTAATATTTAGATAGATGTTTTTTGGGGATATAAGTAACATATTCAATTATGATAACTATTTTTAATTTTTTACCCATATATTATTAGTCACTTAAATAATGGTATAAGCTTCAATCCATAATATAATAAAGTCTTTTCATTATGATTAACTTTTTGCTTTAGATTAATTTTTGCCAAATTTTTTTAGTGCATCTCCATTAGCCTTGACAGCTTTTTCATAACTAGATTTTATTATTTCTTTACTCAATGTTTGATTTTTCTTTATTGTTGATTTTTCATTGTTGTTTTTGTTATTAGTCATTATTATATCAGCCTCCTTTCAAATGTAGCTATAGATAACTTTTCTCTATCTTTAAGAAATTCTCCTCTAAATTTTATATTTCGATTTTAATGTTCGTAATTTGTTTGTTGGTCCTTATGATACGGTGGACCCCAACATAAATAAACGAAATAAATGTTAAATGGAGCTCGAATAAAATATGGTTTCAAATGTTCTCGCGTAAACATTTAAAACCATTGAGTTATAATGAGTATATATAAATATCACCTCTCATTATATTGTAAGTGATTGCATAAAAGTTGGTAGTAAGAAAAAGAAAATATTTTCACCTAAAAATCTTGCCTCCGTAAAGTTTTTTTAAACCTTGGTCAAAACCTTAGTCAGAGATTTTAAAAATATCTAAAAATCTCTATATATACTGTTATTACAACATTTTTATGAGATGGCGGCTCGACTCCGCCGTCTCTATTTTTTGCCAGCCTATAAATGGCAGTATATCAACGATTTTCAAGACTAGGGATATTGAACGGGAGTTGAACTCTTGGGCAATATCCCTATTTTCATCCCTATGGAAAAATAACATATTTGAACGATTCTTAGACCTGCAGAAGAAAAAGGTGCATTAGAAAAAATTATTGAAAGAGAAGCAGGCGTAGTATGGCATTATATTAATAATGCCAATGGCTTGCTGAAAGTAAGTGATATTTACAACATTAAAGAAAAAATCAATGATACGTTTTTATTTGCACAAATAGCACTTGATAGAGCCGTAGAGATAGAAGGTTTTATTGTCTTGGTATTTAAAAAGTGTGAAATTGATGAGGGGATTTTTACCGATGAGGTAGAAGGTATTTGTACAGTGGAAGAAATGAAGGAATATTTTAATAAAGAAATTTTTAATGGATTTAGTGAAGAGCGTCAAAAATATTTAAGAAGCATCTTTGGAGATATAGAGGAATAAGAAGAGTGAATGGAATGAGAAAAGGTTCCATTCGCTTTTTTATTTTATATAACATTTGTTGTAATACGGGTATAGTATTAATAGGTATATTTTTGGAAACTTTCTTATTTTTTAAACATAATTATAATTCAATTGTTTTTAGATGGTATCAACTTTTAGATTCTATAAGATTAAGAAATAAAGTTCTTTGGTTCTTTATGGGAATGTTAAAATAATACATGATATGCAAATTTAAAGGGTGGATATAAAATGAGTGAATATGATTTTTTAGTTCTTTCTTCAGATGAATTTGAGTTATTTTGTAAAGATATTTTAGAAATTGAATTAGGTATCAAATTAGAAAACTTTAAGACAGGAAAAGATGGTGGTATTGACTTAAGATACGCTCCTTCAGATGATGATGTTTTAATAGTCCAATGTAAAAGATATAAAGATTATGCTAGTTTGATTAGTACGTTAAAAAAAGAAGTAGTGAAAGTGAAAAAATTAAATCCAGATAGATATATCTTAATAACTTCAGTTCCTTTAAATCCAAATGAAAAGGGTTCTATAAAAAAATTATTTGAAGGATTTATTAAAAGCACTGGAGATATATACGGAAAAGATGAACTACAAACAATCTTACAAAATCATTCTAGCATTGAGCGAAAACATTATAAGTTATGGTTATCTAGTACGAATGTATTAAGCACTATTTTACATAGTGATGTTTTGAATCGTTCAAAATTTACTGAGGAACAAATAAAGGAAAAAGTTAGTTTATACGTTCCGAATGAAAGCTTTGATATAGCATTAAAACATTTAGAAAAGAATAAGGTGATTGTACTATCGGGTGGACCGGGTGTCGGTAAAACAACACTTGCAGATATGTTATATCTGGAATATTCAGCGCAAGGTTATGAGTTTATTGAGATATCCGATGACATTAATGAGGGAGAGAAATTATATAACCCTCAAATGAAACAAGTATTTTACTATGATGATTTTTTAGGAAGAAATTTCTTGAACGATAAATTATCAAAAAATGAAGATAGAAGGATTATTAATTTTATAACTAAAATTATGAAATCTGATAATAAAATTTTTATTATGACTACTAGGGAGTATATATTAAATCAGGCACGAATTAATTATGAATTACTTGATGATAAAAAAATAGATATTAATAAATTTATTTTAAATGTAGAAAATTATACAATAAATGTTAGAGCTAAAATTCTTTATAATCATTTATTTTTCTCCAATTTACCAGAAGAATTTGTTCGAATTTTAGTGAAAAAAAGAACATATAAGAAGATAATAGTACACTCTAATTATAGTCCTCGCTTAATTAGTAGAATGACTAGCGAATTGAATTATAATGAAATTGTTATTAAAGATTATCCTGAGATTTTTATAAAAGAAATGGACTTTCCTTATCATACTTGGGGACATATATTTGAAAACCAAATAAATGATTATTCTAGATGGATTTTGAAGTTATTAATGATTATGGGGGATAAAGGAGTACTCTTAACAAACCTGGAGAATAACTTTAATGTGTTAAATCTACATCTTGGTAGACCATTTGAAAGTGTAGCATTTAAACATGGAATAAAAGAGTTAGAAAAATCTTTTGTTCAAGTAAATGAAAATCCATTTTGGGGTGAAGAAGTAATTGGGTTTTTAAATCCATCAATTGCTGATTTTTTAATTCAATATAATAGAGGTAACAGGTCAGATATTATTACATTATGGAAGTCTACGAAATATTTCCATCCGATGTTTGAGGTATTCTCATTTTCAAATGTTCAAGGGAAACTTCTAATTCCTAAAGATTTAACAGAAAAATATATAGATACGATAATTAAAAGATTAGATGAGTTTGAAGACTGTCAAAATGTATATGGAAAAATTCAAGCTATTAGTAAATTAGATAAATTTGTAGATTTTAGGACAGGAATAGCTAAAGAAGTTTTGATAAAAGCTTATGATAATTATAGTGTTGATTATTCAGAAGAATTTGTTGACCTATTAATTAAATATAAAGATATTCTTACTCTAGAGTTAGATATTGTGGGAACACTAACAATTTTGATTGATAACACAGGAGTTTATGATGAAGTTATAAATCTCATTAAATTGTATGATTTTTATCAAGACGAATTAAAAGAAATCTTTGGTAAGATTGATAAGCAAAAGGTGTTGAGAAATTTAGTTGATGATATAAATTCTAATTTAGAAGACCATTACGATTTTGAAGAAGTAGTTGAAGTAGTAGAAGAACTAGGTGGGATATTTGATGTAAGTGTATTTAAGGAAGTGAATGAAATCCACGATACATACGATGAAATTTTAAAAGCACTTGAAAATGAACCTGATTATGATTATGAACATCATGGAGATTTTAATAAAAATTTAGGTATTGAAGATGATTATGTAGATAATTTATTCGAGAGTTTGATTTACAAATAGATATCAAATTTGGTGTAAGAAGGCTTTGGTGAGGAAGTATACTGTTATTTGTCTCCAATAAAGGATAATGTGAAATAGCGACATATAGAGGAGTGTGGTAGAATGAATAATTTTTTAGAACAACATGAAAACTATAAAACATATTCACATGAATATTATTTAATGAATGAGTTGTCAAGTGGCTTTTTTAACGAACTATCAGGTTATATTCATCAAGAGTTAATGAAATGTGAAGAAGATGAAATAGTTACAACGGCACTATATTTACAACATAAAATTGCTGGACTAGCTAAAATAAAGCCTGTGGAATTAATGCCAATTCAATATCTAGAAGACGAAATAATACAGTGCTTTAGAAAATTAAATGATAGAGGTTTTCATTATGTTATGGAAGGATTAGAAATCGTTTCAAAAGAAATTAGTTGTAAAGAGGGAATAAATGAATTTCTAGAAGAGGTCAATTTAGGTTATGTGGTGGAATTTAATATTTACGGATTTGAATGGTATATACGAGAAGGTGTAGAAAATTCCGTAGAAAAATTGAAGAAGTTTTAAAAGTAATTCCTAATAAATATAAAGATACAATAGCAAATTTACAAGAGATAGTAATTAACTTAAATAAAAAGCCTAGCGACAGGGCTATTAAAAATATTTTAAGGGATGGGTTGTCTGCTACTGAAGGATATGTGAAATCTATAACAGGGGAATCAGATTTTCCGAAAGCTGATAAGAAATTAAGAGCGAATAAACAATTAGACACAATGATAATTACTGATGGGCTCAAGATATGGAATCATACTCATAGAAATTATCTAGATGTTAGACATGGTAATAATGAGCATATCTCAGAAATAGGAATAGATGAAGCTGTATATTATATAGAAAGATTAATGAGTTATATTAAATATTTAAATAAAAATTTTTAAGATATTCTTGTTTGTTTAAAATATAATATAAGTAATAACATCTTCGAACCAAGTTTATAAATAGGTAATTATACTTAGTGGGGAAATGATAAAAACTCTAATCCTTAGTTGTTCTAATTTGAGCTATTGTTATGTTGAAGAAATTCATTTGCTGAAAATTAACTAAATACGAATTGTAAAAATCTCTGTGGGTTGCAGGGATTTTTTTGTTTCTATATAGTTTGGGATTTAAAAGGTTTGAAAATTGCAGAAAAATTAATATATAGAATGGTATATCAAAATAATATTATATGTGATTTGATAAATTAGTTGAAATACTTCCAAATAGTACCGTATACTTGTCTTCAATAAGATAATAGTCTTATTGATTCACTTGTGTAAAATAGCCTATTTAAAATAGATGCTATAAACAATATTTGTATATTTATTTTACTATTGAGGTGAATATTCTTGGAGGGAAAAAAGGATATCAAGTTTGGTAAGGAACTATTAAAACAAATTGATGTTGTAGTGAAGAAAGTTCTTGATAAAAAATTTACTAATCCAAAATATCCAAAAGATTTCGATATAGAAGATTACGTAATCTTAGGATTATTTGATGGCATTGTATCAAGATTTGATTCTATTTTATATTTAGCAGAAGCAGACAAACTTTTTGGAATAGAGGCAATTGCAAGAGGAATTTTAGAAGCACATGCTTATTTAATCTATATTTTAGAAAAAGATATTGTTAAAAGGTCTAAAGCTTATTTTTATTCTGTTAAGAAAAAAGAATTAGATATATATCAAGGAATAATTGCAGAAGATGTAAAAGGTATAGAATTAAGACAGTTTTTAAATATTTCTAAAGAAAAATTTATAGAAAAATTTGAGGATAAAGTAAATGAGATGCATGAAAAGTTTATCAAATATGTAGGAAAAAAAAGAAAAACTGGTATCAAAGTGAGAAGGGGAATAACAATCTCAGAGAGTTGTGTGAATCATTAGGATTAGGTGAAGAACATTATCTTCTGTTTAAGTTGTTTTCTACAGAAACACATGCTAAAGATGGGGGTAAACAATTTGCATTTGAAGAAGCGGATGAAAGGATTGCATCTATTTATATAATAGAAAAAAATATTGAACATGTGATTACTTATTGCTCTTTAACCATAATTGAATTGACTAGAAAATTATACAAATATTATGGTTTGGATAGGGAGAAAAAACTATTCAATCAAAATATAGAATTTAAATACAAATTTAAAGGTGGGATTAAACTTAAAGGGAATTAGTAACGTAATATTGAAAGATTGAAGAAACGAAATGTTAGTTGTTTAGTCCGAATTGATATTGATGACGATTTAAACATTACTTATCATAGGAGGAGTTAGCTTAATGGCAATGGGAGAATTATTATATGAGTTGATTGATGCTGAAAATCCTATAGAGGTTATGGCGGCTTGGAAGATTTATGACGACTTAACAAAAGACTTTAGTTTAATCATGACAATGGAGAATTATGAAAAAGATATTTATCCTGAAGGATTAACTAATATTTTGAACCAAGAAAACACTGATTTTGTTCCCTATTTTCAGTCAGAAAAAATATTGTTTTTAGATGATAATATTGTGAATGATATGTCGGAATTCCCGGAAACACAGATTAAATATGATTATTCAATAATGTTGGATACAAATTATACAAGCTACATTGAAGACTTTTTAAATCAACAAAACAAGCCTAATTTCCCGCAAGAAAGTATTTATAGAACTATAGATATCATGCTGAAAAATAATTTCAATTATGATTATACATTTTACTTAATTGAGAATTACCAGAATCTATTTCTAGCTGGTGAACAAGAATTTTCGGTTACTAATAAAAGTCATTTAGCTTTATATAAAAATTTATACCATTTAGAACTGTTTAAAAGTATTGACTCTCAATTATATTTAAATGAAAGAAAAATTGAATTTCAAATTACCCCTAATGAGGCTCAATTAAAAACAGACCATCTAATTAAGAGTGTTTATAAAGAAAGTAATGGTTTGAAAATATTTATAGAAGCTCATAAAAATATTAAATTGCTCTTAATTGGGATATGGCAAATTCAATTTGAAGGTAAAGCAAGCCCTAAAAACAAAATGAAGAAACTTATCAATTACATGGTAGAGAAAGTAGGTATCTACTACGAAAGAGAAATGATTATTGCTTACGAATATTTCAAAAACCCCAAATCTGTAGGGATGCTTAATAAAATTAATAAAGGAGGGAAACAGAAGGATTTACTATGGAAAATTGAAAATATAGTATGGGATTTTTTGGTTCCGAGGGTTATGGAATTTACTATTACTGCTAATAAAGAGAATTCTTATTTTATACCATTGTTTTTATCACATGACAAAAAGCTAAAAGAACTCATAACGTTGTTTAAGATTAAGGGTTTTATACTACATAGAGAAACTTTTGAATTTTATCCAATCCCCGAAATAAATACTACTAGATTTTTTGAAGAAGAGGGATTAATAAAAGAAATAGAGGGTATTCAAAATCAAGATACTGAGCTAAGAAGAAAAGCAGTTAGAGCGTATAATATAAATACCCATTTTGAGATAATAAATGTAGAGTTTGACAAGTTAGCAAAGATTCTTAATTCATAATAACTTCTCTTTTTATTTTTGAGTGATTGATGCATAACACAGATTAATTCGTTTGGCTGAAATGGAAGGAAATCTAGGTAATTCCTTTTAGTTATAGATGGGAATATTTAACATATAAGTTGTGGGAATTCTCTAAGAAATAACCATTATAAGGAGGAAGTGATGAATCTATCTTTTCTTAAAAGTAATTTTTTTAAATCAGTTATGTTGACATTGGTAGCTATTTCAAACCCATTGAACTCAATTAGTGAACCATCATTTTTAATATTAAGTAGTTTTGTCATATTAGCATCTTTGATATATTGTGACATCATTAATTTTAAAGTTGAATTTAATAATCTAGGCGATTGGGTAGCATATAAGCTCACTATCCCTTGGTTACAAATAGCATTTTGCTACTTTGGGATTTTAGTTGTGGTATATTTGATTGCTGGTACAAAGTATAATCAGTCAGTTGCTTTATTAATATTCATTTGTTGGCTAATAGCCTTAATAATGCTTTACGGTATATGTAGGAATATATTGTCTTTAGTTTTAAAAGTTAAACAATTGGCAACAGAAGCGAATGTTTTAAATTTAAAAGCTGTTGCATTTATTTGTTTTGGGATTATTTTTATTTCCATTGCACCTGATTTAGTTTTTTCATTAATATATAATTTGTTTTTCGCTTCTATCGAAAATGGTGATGATTTGAGCTTTTTAGAGAGTTTTTATTTAAGTGTAATTATCTCAAACACTTTACCGATTGGTGCAAAATATACGGAATATATCTCGGTTATTGGTGAGCATACATATATATATCTATTTCAAATACTACAGGTTGTTATAAATAAAATAATTAACTTGTTTGTAATTGGTATAATTTTGAACTACCTATTTGTAGTTATTAACAGTAAACGGGTTTAATATTCGTAATGAGATAGGGAAAATCCAGAGTGCTATTTTTCTAAAATAAGTAAATGATTAAAAAAATTATTACAAATCTCTGTGAATGTCATAGAAATTTTTGTTTTGTTTAATTTTTTTTATTTACAATAGTAGTAACTATTAACTAATGTATGCTTTCAAACAAAAGGATACATACGGAATGTTGATATAGAGCCATTAGTATATTGTCGCCTTTTCCAATGTATGGTATTTTTTATGTCGACAAAAGGATACACGAAGAAAGGGGTAATAAGCATGGCAAACATGAACGAGAAAAGAGGCATGTTGATTGATGTTCAACCACTGAAAACTAAAAAGGAAATTAATGAGCTAATAGAAGCATTAGGAATGTCACAAAATGGATTACTTGACCAGCTATTATTTAAGTTAGGTGTTTCGACAGGATTGAGGTGTGGAGATTTAGTTGCGCTAAAAATTGAGCAAGTAAAAGGGAAATCGAATTTTAAAATTCGCGAAGGTAAAACGAAGAAAGAACTGTTTATTTAAATAACCTAATGGCAGATATTGCGGATTATATCGAAACGCTGCCAAAAGAAGCAATTTATTTATTCACAAGCCGAAAAGGTGATAATCCTATTACAACAACACAAGCGTACCGAATTATTGCAAAAGCTGGTGACATGATAGGTAACGAATCAATTGGTACACATACAATGCGTAAAACATTTGGCTACACTTATTACCAAGCAACGAAAGATGTTGCGACATTAATGGAAATCTTTAATCATTCATCGCAAAAGACAACGTTACGTTATATTGGTATTACAGAAGAAGCGATTGAGGATAGTATTAAGGGGATTTCGTTTTTTTAGATTAGGAGATATTTTATGGTTAGTTTGCTTAAAGATATGAATATACCAGCAATTTCAATTATCATTATCTTAATTTTGTATTATTTTATCCGTACCGGTACTAAATGTTGGACATGTTATTAAAGGTATCGCCATCTTTTTATCGAATATAGTTATAGATAGAATAGAAGGAGAGATTTTATGGAAAAATTTTGTGAAAAATTAAATGAAGACACTGAAAGTAATAGATATCAAAAATGGCATGAACATAGAAATGCCATAAGCAATTTGTTTAATGAGGTGTTTTCAGTTAAAGGTTATGTTCAAAAGATAGGTATTCTTGGTGCAGGAAATTGCGATGACTTGGATATAAATTTTTTATCATCTAAATGTGATGAAATAATATTATTTGATATAGATTTATCAAGTATGGAAAAGGCAGTTGCAAAATTATCAGAGGAAGTTAAGAAAAAAATTACACTGGTAAAAGTAGATTTAACAAATCTAAATAAATTTGATTTTTATAATAAATTTGAAGAGATGGTGAAAGAAAATGTGCCATCAAAAAAAATAAAAAGATTTTTAGTGGAAAGTGCGAGTAAACTTAAAATGGATAATGAAAATTTAGAAAGCTATTATTATTCTTGTGACATTGTTGCTTCCTCTGCGATTTATACTCAATTAGTATTGAATTGGTTGCAAGAAAAATCGAAAAATTCCGGAAACTATACTACTAAAGAACTTGATGAGATTGTTAATGATGGTGGCAGATATTTAACTGACAGTGTAGTTAAACAATATAATTCTGAATTATTAAAGTTAGTAAGGAAAGATGGCAATTTAGTAGTTTGGGCGGACATATTGCCTGTTCACCCAGGAGAGTATGATTATTTTAGAAAGAGAAATTATTCAATTGATAAAAGAATCCTTAATCAACATGGATTAACTTTTTCTTTTCAAGGTTTGAAGGATATTAGAGATAGAGCTAATTTTAATAAATGGTCAAATTGGATATGGGATTTTAGTTCTAATGGGGGCTACATATGTATAGGTTCTTCTGCAAATTTGTTATAGATATTTGTTATTGAGTGGGTTGGAAAAAAGTTTGTTGCTGTTCCATGGGATAAAATAGCATTTGGAGTGTTTTATTTAAATTTACTGTTGAAATAATTCCGTTTGGTAACTAATTGATATATAATAAAGTAAGTAAGGTCTTTGAACCAAGTTCGTAAATATGTAATACTCCCTAGTGGATAAAATAGGTGGAATAAACGTGACTTTAAAGTTTGTAATCCCTTGTGGTTCTAAGTATCGGCATAATGTTACGTGGATACTAAATAGGCAAACTACACGCGTAGAAGCTGAATTATTGGACTCTTTGGACGCGGGTTCGGCTCCTTATATTTTTATGAGTATGAAATGAATTTATGTATAGTTTGTCCTTCTATATGAAATAGGCAAGGGTTATATAAAATGCGATTAAATTTGTGATTAGATTATTGAAACCGATAAAATATTGAAACGAAATTGAATTTACTGGGAGCCTTTTTAAGGTTCTCTTTTTTATATTTGTGGAAAGTATTAGGGGATTATTAAAAATATTTCGGATAAAATTGTGAATGAGAATTAAGTGAGAAGGAAGACTCCCTAGTGATTTTTACTATAAAGATAAGAGGTAGAGTAAATAATGATAAGCAGAGTTTGGGAAAAAAGTCAGGAAAGAACTGGATTAATTTGAGAAACGCGTGAAGTGCGATTTAGAAAATGTACTTTCAATGGGCGAGATATGATGATAATATGATATTAAAGATGATTACGGTCCGAGTTCGTAAATTGAACGAATCCCACCTTGAGAAAAAAATACCTTTTAACCCGCACCATTATCGCTTTTTTAGATGATAAAATAGTAGAGCATTGATAGAGGAGGTCGGGGGTTCGAATCCCTCCTGGGACGTCTATAGTAAATCAAAGATTGATTTTTAAACGAAATGAAAAGCGTTTGAAACCTTGTGAATACTGGGTTTTGAGCGTTTTTTCATTTTTTCAGATGTTTTGAGAACCGCATTAAATAACATATAAAATTCAAATTAGGTAAACAAAATGTAAACATGGTGAACAAAGAAAATTAAGATGAATAAACGTTAATTGCTATTTCTTCATCTCGTTCTTCCATTTCTTTTAATACATGTGAATAGTGATCAAGCGTTGTCTGAATATCTGAATATCTGAATATCTGAATATCTGAATGTCCTAAGCGTTTGGAAACAGAATGAATATTGGCGCCTTTATATATCAAAACACTGGCATGGGTATGTCGTAAACCATGAATTGAAATATGCTCAATTTCCAACGCATCTAATGTTTTTCGTAATAATTTATTAGCACCTTCATTTGTTACTGTTTTAATAACTGATTGTCTGTAGAAAACTAAGTTATTTTCATTTTCAGGTACGGCTAATATTAACTTCTTGAATTCATTCATAACTTTCTTATCTGAGTTAATTTCATAATTCTAATCTCTTTAGTATCAAGGGTTCTAAAACAATAAAAAACGGGCACCTCCCCAATTCGGTATAATGGTAGCGTCTA
>NZ_JBIWFQ010000047.1:0-27225 GCF_044763105.1 Lysinibacillus sp. NPDC096212
CCTCTCCTTACTTTATTTTTGTGGTTGAAAACATTGTAACCAAGAGGAAAGAAAATGACCCCTTTTCTTTTTACACAATTATACGGACTCAATCGCGATGTTCAACGTTTTACCAGCGATTCTGGCTCTTTTATCAGCGATGTTCAACGTTTTATCAGCGATTCTATTACTTTTAACAAAAACACAGCTGCCCTTTAAAAGAGCAGCTGCGTTATTTGCTATAAATTATAAAATTTTGTCGTATTTCTTGTGATGATGCGCGCCGCTTCCTGTATTGTAAGCCCCTTTATCGAAGCGATAACCTCGATGGAATGATCCATCATCCAAGGTGATGTTCTCTTATTGTCAAACTGACCTTCAAACGGCCATGGCCCATCTGTTTCTACCATTATTAGTTCGATTGGATATTTTTTAATAAGTTGTTGAATTTCTGCCTCATACGTACAATCAGGCGTGACAGAAATGAAATACCCTTTAGAAATCATCCGTTCAATCACTTCCTCATCGCCTTTAAACCAATGAAAATGCGCTTTCGTTACATGATGTTTTTCTAGCAAATCACAAACAATCGCCGCATCCTCATAAACAGCATGTAACACTATCGGTTTATTTAACTCCTTTGCCAATACAATAAACCGTTCTAACAATGCTACATACGGACGAACATCAATCACCTTCTCCTGCCTCAAATAATAAGGCAATCCAACCTCGCCAATTGCTACCATTTCATCAGAGTGTTGGCGTATCCACTCGAATAACGCGTCTTCCTCCTCATCACTAAGTAACGGTTGTTCGGGATGAAACCCAAACGCTGCTTTTACCTTTGCATAGGCTTTCGACAGTTTCAACGTCTTTTCACACGATGGAAGATTCATGCTAACGGCAATGACATGTTCAACTTCCTCTAGTAAAGTTGGTATATCGTTTTCCTTATACTGATCTAAATGAATATGTGCATCAATCAACATTCGCTTCATCCTTTTCTTCTGTTAAATACGTGAATAACTGTTGCTTCAAAGCCGTAAACGAAGCGGAATGACGAATTTCTTCTTGGCGTGGCCTTGCAAAAGGTACGATTATTTCCTTTTTCATTGTCGCTGGTCGTTTCGTGAGTACAATGATACGATCAGCTAAAAACAGAGCTTCCTCGATACTATGTGTAACGAATAATATAGACTTTCGATATTCCTCCCATATCGATAAAAGCCACGCCTGCATTTCAAGCCTTGTAAACTCATCAAGTGCAGAAAACGGCTCATCTAAGCATAAGATGGGCTTATCACTAACAATGGCACGAATAAACGATACACGCTGTTGCATACCCCCTGACAGCTCATTGGGATACGCATTTTCAAACGCTGCAAGCCCAACTTTGTCTAACCATTCCTTGGCCAAGTTCACGTTTGGTTTTCTATGAAGCTCCTCGACCATCGTGACATTTTCTACTATCGTACGCCATGGTAATAAACACGGCTGCTGAGGCATATAGCCAATCGTCCCTCTTTTTTTCTGGATATCTGTATCGTTTAATAAAATAGCACCCTTATCAATAGAAGTAACACCACCAATTAATTGAAAGAGTGTACTTTTTCCACTGCCTGACGGTCCGATAATCGCCACAAATTCCCCGTCCTTGACCTCAAACGATAAATTGCGAATAACCGGAAGAGCATCAAAGGATTTATCAATGTTTTGAATGCTTAGCATGGAGTCCTCTCCCCTTCACAACAAGTTTTTCTAACAATTGTATAGCACTAAATAATAGTAAACTTAAAAATACGATAGCAAAAATAGCTACAAACACGCGATCCGTTCGAAATGAAGATTGTGCTAATGTCATATAAACACCAATCCCCATTTTCGCACCTAACCATTCCGCAATGACAGCTCCCATGACGCTATAGGTTGCCGCAATCTTTACGCCTGAAAAAATCGCTGGATACGCATAAGGCCATTCAAGCTTCCAAAAGGTTTGTGCTTTCGTTGCACCAATCATCCTAAAATAATGCTTCAGCTCAGGCGAAGTTTGACGAAAGCCATCCATTGCCGAAATAACAATAGGGAAAAAGCACACAAGACAAATAATAATGAGCTTTGGCAATAAACCGAAGCCAAACCATATGATTAAGAGTGGTGCTAGAACGAGCACCGGGACATTCTGTGACATAATCAGAATAGGATAAAATAGCTCCCGCACAAACGTAAAACGATGTAATAGCACGGCAACCGTTAGCCCACATACTATCCCGATAGCTAGACCAAGAAGTGCTAATTGAACAGTCGCTAAAGCATGTGGCACAAACGTCTCATACGATTGAAAACCTTCTTTCAAAATGGCACTCGGTGCAGGCAAAAGCCAATGTGGAGTATCAGCAAAGCGGACAATTAGTTCCCATATGAATAAGAGGAAGGCGATAAAAATTATCGTCCTTCCTTGTTTGAAAGCTTGCCTCATCACTGGTATTTCTCCGTCAATGTACCCATTGTAATACCAGATGGCTGATATAAAATTTTCACTTGCGTGATGACATTGATCGCGCCCAGCTCAATCATCTTGTCATTCATTTTTTCAATGATTTGTAATAAAACCGGTAGCTCACCTTCCATTGTCGTTTCTAACGGGTGCACTTCATATTTAACTCCTGAAGCGTCGATAACCGCAATCGCTGCATCGACATATGGGATCACATCCTCATATTTTTCAGTTTTCGGGATAATTTGTACACTTATTAATGAGTTTGCCATATTACTTTGTCTCCTTTTTCGGTAAAAAGTCGTTTGTAAATGCTTGTACTGCGTTAAATTCGCCCTCTAAAACTTTGTTGCTGGCCATCCATTTCGCGTAGTTTTCCCAGACAGCTAGCTTTTGCTCGCCCCATTGTTTAGCGTCGTCTTGATACTTATCTGCTAGCCATTCCTGACTTTTATGCACAAGGTTTTTATCTAAATCAGGTACAGCTTCTAGTAAAATATCAGCTGCCTCATTCGGATGTATTATCGCATATTCATAGCCCTTTGCTGCAGCAGCGACAAATGCTTTGACCGTCTCAGGATCATCCTTAATCATTTTTTCATTTGTAGCGAGTACAGGCGTGTAATAATCTAACTGATCACTATAATCTGTTAAATATAGCATGTTCAGTTTTTCGCCACGTAGTTCTGCTTCGATACCTGTCCATGCATAATAGATCCACGCAAAATCAATATCTTTTTTCATCATTGTGAAGAAATCTATATCGCCTGCATTGACAATATCTAACTTATTAATATCCGCATTTTCTGTTTGCATAAGTGATTGTAGTACAGCCTTTTCAAGTGGTGCACCCCAGCCACCGTATGTTTTACCTTCAAAATCCTTTGGTGACGAAATGCCTTTTGATGCAATGGATGCGAAGCCAGAAGTATTATGCTGAATAATCGCTGCAATCGATACTAAAGGTACATCTTGCACACGGGCCTGTGTAATCCCTTCCTGATAACTTACGCCAAACTGAGCCTTGCCAGACGCCACAAGCTGATCAGCACCTGTTTCGCCAGGTAATAAAATATCGACATCTAAGCCTTGCTCCTTAAAGAAGCCAAGTTTTTTCGCAACATATAAACCTGTATGATTTGTGTTCGGTGTCCAATCGAGAACGACTGATACTTTTGTTAATCCCTTAGTATCCTTTTTATCCTCTTTTTCGCTACAGCCCACTAATGTTAACAGTGTAGCCAACAGGATCAATAACCATTTTTTCATGCTGAATCCTCCAAGTAAAGTAGTGTGAAATTGTTCATAAATGAATGTGTTTACCAGAAGAAAGCGTATTCACGGTCTGTTTACACCCAAACCCAAAGTCTGTGCATGAATAAAAGTCTGAAAACATAAAAAACGCCTAGGATTCCTCCCAGACGTTTTGTAATCAATATCAAAAACTTTTACTTTTTGAATAGATGTTCCCTACGCTGGTACGAGCCAAATCAGGTTCAAAGAGTCAGCGTCTATCGGACACAATCTCAGCTGGCAACACCAGCCCCCCTACATTCTTTCCATATGAACTTTTCGTGATTATTATACCCATATCTATCCGTAAATGACAAGGCTCTGTTTTCTGAAAGCCCCGTAAATATAATTTAAAGCCTCATCTTTCTCTTCAACAATTCCATTTCCTGAGAATATTCACCGTTTTTTTGGTAAAACATTTTTTATTTAAAAGGAATCCCCTCCTGAAATCAAGAAGCGGTATATTGTTCGAAGTTTTAATAGGCACTGTTAAATACTATTGTTGATAATCAAATCAAGAACCTTTTGTGGTTTTTAATTTTTGCTTTTAGTAGTAAGACGTTGAATAAGAATCAGTAATCTTCATAACAACTTACTTGTAAAGCTACACCCGATTCACCAATTTGCCTAAAAACTTTATTGTCACTATACACCTACCCTTTCTTTTGATTAGACTATATAGAAAAAAAGCCCAGCTCTCTAAGGAGCATGGGCTATAAAATCAGTTTTATTTCTCTTCTTTTTTGACCGTAAAGACATGTGAAATAGCACCGTCTGTAGCTATATCCACTTTAAAGGAGCCATTGGAATGGCGATCTGCTCGAGTTAATGCTTGTACATCAAGGATCTCTTGCACGCCTTTTTCCGTTTCGATTGTTAGCCGTTCCTCATCAGTTACCTTGACTACAGCCACGATACGATGTGGGTTCGCTTTTAATTCTGTTAACACTTTTAAGCCACGTTTTGCACGACTCGTCATCTCTACCTCGGCAACATTCATTTTCTTCACCGCACCACGATGTGTCACAATCGCAACATATGCCGTGGCATTTGGCGGTAAAACATTGATGCCGACTAATGCTTCTCCGTCTTTCAGCGTAATCCCTTTGACACCGCCTGTTTTCACACCCGTTACTGGCAATTCCTCCATTGGGAAACGAATAGCATAGGCAGTATCTGTTGTTAACATTAGTTCTACTTCGTCTGTCACGATACCTGCAAAAATCATTTCATCGCCTGACTTAACATTCATCGTTTTGATTGGTTTAGAATAACGTGTAACAGCATAATCTGCTACAGGTGAGCGTTTAATTTGTCCATCTTTCGTAGCCGTTAAAATATACGTATTGGCCTGTTCAAATGTCTCAAAACCATATACAGCAATAATAGATTCATCTTCCCCTGTCGGCACAATACTAGAAATATGCTGACCAAGATCCTTCCAACGAATATCAGGTAGTTCATGGACAGGCTGATAAATATAATTGCCTCGGTTTGTGAATAGTAATAGATGATGCTGCGTATTTAAATTCTCTTCATATAACAAATAATCGGAATCCTTCATCGCAAAATCCTGACCATTCGAAGCTGCATGTGAACGTGTAGATGTACGCTTAATATAGCCATCCTTTGTGACAGTCACTACGACCTCTTCACTTGGGACAAGGACATCTAACGTAATTTTGATTTCTTCAATTTCTTGTTCGATTTTTGAACGACGTGGCTCTGCAAAGCGCTTTTTAATGTCAAGTAGTTCCTGTTTAATAACACGTACAAGCTTTGCTTCACTATTAAGAATACCTTCAAGCTTGGCGATCAGTTTATTTAGTTCATCCTGTTCATGGCGAAGCTCTGTGATATCTGTATTCGTTAATCGGTATAATTGCAAGCTAACGATCGCCTCTGATTGCACTTCTGTAAAGTCAAATTTCACCTGTAAATTCGTTTTCGCATCTCGTTTATCATTAGACGAACGAATCGTTGCAATAACTTCATCTAAAATAGAAAGCGCCTTAATCAAGCCATCAACGATATGCGAACGATCTTTAGCCCTTTGTAAATCATAAACGGAGCGGTTCGTCACAACTTCCTTTTGATGGGCAATATAAGAATCCAGTAACAATGGCAATGTCATCATTGTCGGACGACGATTATGGATAGCAATCATATTAAAATTATAGGCTACTTGTAAATCAGTTGTTTTGAACAAGTATTGTAAAATCCCTTGTCCTGGAACATCTTTTTTCAGTTCAATGACAACACGTAGGCCGGTACGATCCGATTCATCGCGAATTTCTGCAATTCCTTCAAGTCGTTTATCCACTCTTTGTTCATCGATTTTCTTCACAAGATTTGCTTTATTGACATCATACGGTAATTCCGTAATAACGATTTGCTCTTTGCCACCTTTAATTGGCTCCACGACTGCTTGAGCGCGCACGATAATTTTACCGCGACCAGTCTCATACGCCTTTTTAATACCATCGACACCTTGAATGATCCCACCTGTTGGGAAATCAGGCCCTTTAATTACAGTCATTAATTCATCAACAGTAGTGTTCGGCTTATCTAAGCGCATGAGAACACCATCTAGCACCTCATCAAGTGCGTGAGGAGGGATATCTGTCGCATATCCAGCCGAAATACCAGTTGAGCCGTTGACTAGTAAATTCGGGAAACGAGCAGGTAAAACAGTTGGCTCCATATCCTGATCATCAAAGTTCGGTACAAATTCAACAGTTTTCTTGCCAATATCACGGAGCATTTCCGCTGCAATTGCAGAAAGCCTTGCCTCTGTATAACGCATCGCTGCCGGAGGGTCACCATCAACAGAGCCGTTATTCCCATGCATTTCAATAAGCATATGGCGCGCCTTCCAATCCTGACTCATGCGCACCATTGCTTCATATACGGAGCTGTCACCATGTGGGTGATAATTACCGATAACATTACCGACAGTTTTGGCTGATTTACGGAATGGTTTTTCGTTCGTATTGCCCTCTGTAAACATCGCATATAAAATACGTCGTTGCACAGGCTTAAGACCGTCACGTGCATCAGGCAACGCGCGGTCTTGTATAATATATTTACTATAGCGACCAAAGCGGTCACCCATCACTTCTTCTAAGGGTAAATCTTGGAATTTTTCCGTACTACTCATGCTTGGTCCTCCTCTTGTTGGATGAATTCATTTTCTAAAATATTTGAATCATCCTCCATACCGAAGTCTACATTAGCTTCGATCCATTTACGGCGCGGCTCTACCTTATCGCCCATTAATGTTGTCACACGTCTCTCAGCACGTGCACCATCCTCAATCGTTACACGAATTAATGTACGCGTATCAGGGTTCATCGTCGTATCCCACAGCTGGTCAGCATTCATCTCACCAAGACCTTTATAGCGCTGTAATATGTAACCCTTACCAACTTTTTTAATGGCCTTTTGTAAATCATTTTCGGTCCAAGCATATTCAATCACTTCTTTTTTACCAGTGCCTCTTGATACTTTATAAAGTGGTGGTAATGCGATAAATACCTTTCCAGCTTCAATCAATGGTCGCATATAACGATAGAAGAATGTTAGTAGCAGCACTTGAATATGCGCTCCGTCCGTATCAGCATCGGTCATAATAACGACTTTGTCATACGCTGCATCCTCGACAGAAAAATCTGTTCCGACGCCAGCACCAATGGCATGGATAATCGTTGAAATCTCTTCATTTTTCATAATATCCTGAAGCTTTGCTTTTTCTGTATTAATAACTTTACCTCGCAAAGGTAAAATCGCTTGGAACGTACGATCTCGCCCTTGTTTTGCAGAGCCACCTGCAGAGTCACCTTCGACTAAATACAGCTCGTTTTTCGCCGCATTTCGAGATTGTGCAGGTGTTAATTTTCCAGAAAGAATGGTACTTGCTTTTTTGCTCTTCTTGCCGTTTCGTGCATCTTCACGTGCTTTACGAGCCGCTTCACGTACTTGCTGCGCACGAATAGCTTTACGAACAAGTGATGCAGACAATTCAGCGTTTTCCTCAAGCACATATAAAATTTGCTCCGAAACAACACTATCTACTGCCGAGCGTGCCTCACTTGTCCCAAGTTTCCCCTTCGTTTGACCTTCGAATTGCAATAAATGCTCTGGTATACGAACAGAAACAATCGCTGCTAAGCCCTCTCGAATGTCTGTCCCTTCAAGATTTTTATCTTTATCTTTTAACAGGCCAATTTTTCGTGCATATTCATTAAAAACACGTGTTAAAGCCGCCTTGGCACCAGTTTCATGTGTCCCACCATCTCGTGTACGCACATTGTTAACAAATGAAAGGATTGTTTCTGAGTAGCCATCGTTGTATTGAAAGGCGAATTCAACTTCAATTTCGTCTTGAATCCCTTCCACATACTTAACAGGATGAAGTACGTCTTTCTCCTCATTCAAATACGCAACGAAAGCTTCAATGCCGTTCTCATAAAAGAAAACATCACCTTTGCCTTCCTCGCGTTCATCGATTAACTCAATTTTTAAGCCTTTTAATAAAAACGCTGACTCACGTAATCGTTCTGCAAGCGTATCATAATTGTATTTTGTTACAGAGAAAATCGTGTCATCTGGCAGAAAATGAACAAGCGTTCCTGTCTGCTTTGTTTGTCCAATTTCTTCTAATGTCGTCACAGGATGGCCACCGTTTTCAAAACGTTGACGATACTTTTTACCATCGCGGTGAATCGTTACTTCTAAAAAAGTAGATAAGGCATTAACAACAGACGAACCTACGCCATGTAAGCCACCACTTGTTTTATAGCCACCTTGCCCGAATTTACCACCAGCATGTAAGACAGTAAAGATAATTTCGGGAGTGGGTTTCCCCATCTTATGCATACCTGTTGGCATTCCACGGCCGAAGTCTCGAACGCTGATACTTTGATCTTTATGAATATGGACAATGATATGAGAACCAAAGCCAGCCAGTGCTTCATCCACCGCATTATCTACGATTTCATATACTAGGTGATGAAGTCCACGGCCATCTGTAGAACCGATATACATGCCGGGTCGTTTTCGTACCGCTTCTAATCCTTCTAATACTTGAATGGCGTCATCATTATAGACGCTTGGTGACTGTTTATTCGCCAAAAATTTCCCCTCCAAAAAACAAAACGCATGTTCTATTTATGTTCTCTTCCTAATAATAATAGCATTTCCTGTCAATAGCTAGTGACAGACCCAATAAATTTTTAAAATTTCCTCACAGCTTTGTCGTTTTGAGCTTTTTACCGAAAGAAAAAGTTGCAATAGTTGCTTTAATATGTATTACTAACTATCCTATTCCCTTGACGCAGGATCGTAAACATTAGTTGCATAAATGAAACAACATAGGGCTATCTTCTGGTCATTACTCTCATTTCAAAACGATACCAATCGCTATAGGTTTTGGTCTTCCATACAGAAGCATTTGAATATCCCCTGAAAAATATACAATTCAGTACTTAATAGGTTTCTTCTGTCTATTAGAAAATTCATACTAACTTACTCTAGAAATTAAAGATAGACTTCTATTCTACCAAAGGAATGGATGATTGACAAAATTGCCTTTATACCTATATTTTTAGAAAGGGCTTTCATGCAACCAACATGAATCATGTCAAAAAGCCTAACACATATTCAACTACATATAAAAATCCTTGAAAAATAGTTATCTTTTATAATGAATTCAAGATACACGAAGAAATCTCCTTCATGACATTGTAGATTGTAGAGAAAAAGTGTAGAATATTTATTACATATTATTAGTACCAAGTAATAATCTATGGATGAAAGGAGTCCAGCTATGCTAAATGGACTTATTATTTTATGTGCTTATTTAATCGGCTCGATCCCTTCTGGGTTATGGATAGGCAAAGTTTTTTATAAAACTGATATTCGTCAACACGGAAGTGGTAATCTAGGTGCGACAAACACTTTTCGTATTTTAGGAAAAAAAGCAGGAATAGTCGTAACGATTATGGATGTCTTAAAAGGTACAGTAGCCGTATTACTTGTAGCTCTTCCTCTATTCTCTGATGTCTCTATCCACTCGCTAATACTTGGACTAGTATCCGTTATTGGTCATATGTTCCCTATCTTTGCAGGTTTCCGTGGAGGGAAAGCGGTAGCAACATCAGCTGGAGTTCTCTTAGGATATTCATGGCCACTATTTGTCTTACTATTTATTGCTTTTATTGTAACATTAAAAATAACGAAGATTGTAAGTTTAACTTCTATGATTGCCGCTTTAGTAGCACTTATTTATTCAATCGTATATTATTTTGTTACAGGCGATTTTGCGTTAGGTATTTTAGTAGCATGTTTATTTACTTTTATCATGTACCGTCACCGAGCAAATATTGCCCGCATTAAAAATGGTACCGAGCCAAAGGTGAAATGGCTGTAACGAGGAGAGGAACATTCTAATGAATATCGTACTAACAGATGAGGCCCTACAATGGTTCAAACAAGAGATGGAAGTAGAATCCGGAGATACTATTCGTTTTTATGCTAGATATGGTGGTTCCAGTCCTTTTCATGAAGGCTTTTCTCTAGGCATGACACGCGAAGAACCAATCAACATTGGTGTTAAGAAAGTTATTGACGATGTTACCTACTATATAGATGAAAAAGATATATGGTTTTTCAATGATCACAGTTTATATGTAGATGTGGATGTTACAAATGACGAATTAAAATATGAGTATAAAAAATAAAGCAGTGTTCCCTTTCGTATATACGAAAGGAACACTGTTTTTTATTTGAATTCAATTCCAACCTTGGTTTATCTTCTATCAAAGTTGTACATTATATAGTTATGTAAAACTTGAGGAGGAAATGAAAATGTCTATTTCTAAAATTACTGATACCTCCCAAAACAATGACCAACTATATAGTTCTCTTTCTCAAAATTTAAAGTTGATTAAAAACACACTTGGGAATAGTAATGACCTTGTCATACGAGAAATTACCATTGGAAAAGCTGAACAATTTACGTTAGCGATCATCTATGTAGATGGCCTATCCGATAAAATAAGCATTTCTAATGCTGTAATTGATAAACTAATGCTTGATATTGAGGATAATCATGATGCAGAAGTAGAAAAGATTATCCGATATTTAAGAGATTCTTGTTTAACAGTCGGCGATGTTAATGATATTTTTCATTTTTCAGCACTGTACAATTCAATTTTGAATGGTAATACGGTTATTTTATTAGATGAATCTTCTACTGGTATCGTTACAAGTACTCAAGGTGCAAAAGATAGAGCCGTTATGGAGCCATCTACAGAGTCGGTCATTAGAGGTCCAAGGGAATCCTTTACGGAAACATTACGTACGAACACTGCTCTGGTTCGTAGAAAAATAAAAAGTCCAAATCTCTGGATCAAGTCTCGTATTGTCGGTGAAGTAACAAAAACGGATGTTGCTGTTATGTATTTAAATGGCGTTGCCAATGACAAAATAGTAGCTGAGGTTCTTGCCCGTTTAGACCGTATTAATATTGATGGTATTTTAGAAAGTGGCTACATCGAAGATTTTATTCAAGATTCAAAATCCTCGATATTCCCTACAGTTTATAATTCTGAACGACCTGATGTTATAGCTGGCGAAATATTAGACGGAAAAATTGCTATTTTAGTGGACGGTTCACCGTTTGTCCTAATTGTACCTGCCCTTTTTACAGCCTTTTTACAATCTGCTGAAGATTATTATCAGCATTGGATGATTAGTTCTCTTGTACGCCTTTTGAGGTTTTTCGGAATTAGCCTAGCCATGGTGGCACCATCTCTTTACGTAGCTATCACTACCTTCCATCAAGAAATGCTACCAACCCCTATGCTGATAAGTATTGCATCTCAACGAGAAGGAGTCCCCTTCCCCGCCGTTGTAGAGGCACTCATTATGGAGGTTGCATTCGAGGTGTTACGAGAAGCGGGTCTTCGAATGCCTAGAACCATTGGACCAGCCGTATCCATTGTTGGAACATTAGTGATCGGTCAAGCTGCCGTAGAAGCTGGAATTGTATCAGCCGTAATGGTTATTATTGTAGCATTAACAGCCATTTGTAGCTTTTTATTCCCCGCTTATGGCTTATCAAATACCGTTCGTGCTCTTCGTTTTCCATTAATGATTTTAGCAGCAATTGTTGGATTGTTTGGTGTAATGTTAGGCCTTATGATCATCGTCCTACACATGTGCAGCATACGAACTTTTGGTGTTCCATATTTAAGTCCATTCGGCCCATTAATTCTAAAAGATCAAAAAGACGCACTAGTGTTGTTCCCTCGTAGAGCTTTATTGACTCGACCACGCTTAATTAGTCAAAAAAATACTGTCAGGGGTCATAAATATTTCGATACGAAAAAAAGGAATTAAACGAGGAATGAACTATGTCAAAATTTAAAGCACTCTGTTTACTAATGATTGTTACTTTGCTTTTAGGTGGTTGTTGGAGTAAGCGTGAACTCAATGAATTAGCGATTGTCGCAGCATTAGGTATAGATAAAGTAGATAATGAATTTGAAATAACTGTTCAAGTTGTGGATACTGGTGAAATTTCCTCAAAACAGCCTTCTTCAGGACGATCACCTGTTATTACCTATCATTCAACAGGGGCAACGGTCTTTGAGGCCATTAGAAAAATGACAACAGTAACAGCTAGAAAACTTTATTTTGCTCATCTTCAAATAGTTGTGCTCGGTAACGAATTGGCAGAAGAAGGAATTAACGAACCGTTAGATTTGGTTTCAAGAGATCATGAATTCAGAAATGATTTCGATGTCATCGTTGCCCATGACGCGACTGCCGATGAAGTATTAAATGTATTAACACCTATCGAAAAAGTACCAGCAAATAAATTACTAAATTCTCTTAAAACGTCAGAGAAAACTTGGGGTACAACCGAATCCATAAAAATTGATGAATTAATCAATACTTTAAATACTAAAGAAACTAGTGTAGTCATGTCTGCTATTGAAATACAGGGGGATAAAAATATTGGCAAGGAGCAAACGAATGTTAAAAGATCGAAATCTCCTGTGCTATTGAAGTATGCGGGCTTAGCTGTTTTTAAAGAAGGTAAACTCATTGGGCTTTTAACGGAAGATGAGAGTAGAAGCCTAGGTTTTTTAAAGGACAAAATAGACAGTACAATTGAAATTCTTGCTTGCCCTAAGGGTGGTACGTTAGCAACAGAGATTACTCACTCAAAGACGAAAGTAAAAGGTAAATTTGAAAATGGAGCTCCCAAAATCGATGTTGTTATAGATGTTAACCAAAATGTCGGAGAAGTTCTATGTAATATAGACCTTACGAAAGAAAAATCGATTCACTTAATAAATAAAAAAACAGAAGAACTTATTAAAAAACGAATCGAAGAAACAATTCGTTCAGTTCAACAAAATTACCAGGTCGATATTTTTGGTTTTGGTGAAGAACTTCATCGCACAAATCCTAAAGAGTGGAAAAAAATCAAAAAAGACTGGCTAACGATATTTCAAGAGTTACCAGTCAAAGTTAAAGTACATGTCAACACACAAGGATTAGGAACGATGGAAAACTCATTAGTGAATAAGACGAAGGGAGAATAAGCCATGATTATGACGATATTCATACTAATAATTTCTGCTGTTATTGCCTTTGCCTTCATTCCAAAATTAAAAAAAAATAAAGAAACGAAAACGATTGTTATTTTTTCGATTTTTTTATTGATCGGCGCTGCATTAAATATTGGGGTCTCATTAAGAATCAAAATTCCAAGCCCACTTGATTTGATTACCTTTATTTTTTCACCTATTAAAGAGTTAATCGTCTCCCTGATAAAATAAGAGGGAACTTTATGTTAAGAGAAAGGGGTTTCGTTCATATGGAAAAAGAAATAATTAGTTCAAGACAATTTATGATCATTACCCTTCTCTTTTCAATTGGGACAGCCATTTTAATTCTCCCTGCTAGTGTAACAATCGAAGCAAAGCAAGATGCATGGATTGCAGCTATCATTGGTGTCGTTTTAAGTTTACCCTTAATAAAGCTTTTCGTTACTCTAGGAAAACGGACACCTACCCTTACATTTATAGAGGCTAATGAAAAGATACTAGGTCGTTTTTTCGGAAAATTAACTTCGATTGGCTTTATTCTTATAGCCCTTCTTTCTGCAGGTGAATTATTATATTTCATTGGAATTTTCATGAAAACGGAAATCATGCCAGAAACACCTACGATGGCCTTTGCATTTCTGTTCAGTATTATCATTATTTATGCTGCATTTCTCGGAATTGAAGTTTTTGCCCGTTCTGCAGAAATACTATTTCCTGTATTTATTTTAATTTTTATTTTCTTTGTAATTTGTATTTCACCATCCATCAAGATTGAAAATTTACAGCCAATATTGGAAACGCCAAAAAAATCAATATTCTTTAGTATGATTCGATTTATAAGTCTTTTTTCATTCCCACTTGTCATATTATTAATGATTTTCCCTTCTGCAGTTAACGTCCAAAAATCTGCACAAAAAGGCTTTTACATTGGTTCAATTATTGGAGGGATTGTCTTAGTTACTATCATTACACTGTCTATCCTTGTCCTAGGTCCGGCAAATACAGCAGCTAGGACATTTCCAAGCTATTCATTAGCTCAAAGAATTTCAATCGGGAATTTTTTGCAGCGTATTGAAGTTATTATGGCAACCATGTGGATTATTTCAATTTATATTAGAACTTTTATGTACTTTTACGCTGCGGTCGTCGGCATCGCACAAATATGTAAAATTAACAATCATCGACCGCTCATTTTTCCATTCGGAATGATTATCCTTGGACTTTCACAAATTGTTCATCCTAATATCATTCATTCAGATATTTACAATAGAGACACATGGCCTATATTTTCCTTCGTTTTCATGGTTTTTTTACCATTAGTTTTATTAATTGTCGCGAAGATTCGCAAAATTAACGGTAATCAAGGAAATAATACGAAAAGTAATTGTAGTACACAGAATGAAAGTGGTAGTAATAACGGAAATGCTACACAAGGTGCAAGTAGCAATAATAACGATACTTCTTCACAGAGTAATAGTACTAGCAATGGCGGAAATGATACACAAGGTGAAAGTAGTAATAATAACGATACTTCTTCACAGAGTAATAGTACTAGCAATGGCGAAAATGCTACACAAGGTGAAAGTAGTAGTAATAACGATACTTCTTCACAGAATAATAGTACTAGCAATGGCGGAAATGATACACAAGGTGCAGGTAGCAATAATAACGATACTTCTTCACAGAGTAATAGTACTAGCAATGGCGAAAATGCTACACAAGGTGAAAGTAGTAGTAATAACGTTAATTGTACTCAAAATGAAAGTAGCAGTAATAACGTTAATTCTACTCAAAGAGATAGTAGCAGCAATAGTGAAAATCCTTCACCGAGCAAAAGTGATAACGCTTCAAGCAATACTACACAGAATGATAGCGATACCGGGAATACTCCAAACAGTGATAAAAATAAAGATTCTCCAGAAAGTTAACAGCATAGCAAAAAAAGGAATCAAACGAATGATTCCAAAATTTTTAAAAATAAAGAAACAAAAACAATTGTTATTTTTTCGATTTTTTTATTGATCGTCGCTGCATTAAATATTGAGGTCCATTAAGGATCAAAATTCCAAGCCCATTTCACCAATTAAAGATTTAATTGTCTCCTTGATAAAATAATAAGGAACTTTATGTTAAGAGAAAAGGGGTAGCGTTCATATGGAAAAAGAAATAATTAGCTCAAGACAATTTATGATCATTACCCTTCTCTCTTCAATTGGGACAGCTATTTTAATTAGCCCTGCTAGTGTAACAAGTGAAGCGAAACAAGATGCCTGGATTGCAGCGATTATTAGTGTCGTTCTAAGTTTACTCTTAATAAAGCTTTTCGTTACTGTAGGAAAACGGACACCTACCCTTACATTTGTAGAGGCTAATGAAAAGATATTAGGTCGTTTTTTCGGAAAAATAACTTCGATTGGCTTTATTATTCTATCCTTTCTTTCTGCTGGTGAATTATTATATTTCATTGGCATTTTCATGAAAACAGAAATTATGCCAGAAACACCTATGATGGCCTTTGCTTTTCTGTTCAGTATTATCATTATTTATGCAGCATTTCTAGGAATTGAAGTTTTTGCCCGTTCTGCAGAAATACTATTCGCAATGTTTATTTTAATTTTTATTTTTTTTGTAGTTTGTATTTCACCATCCGTCCATATGGAAAATCTACAGCCAATAATGGAAGTACCAGCAAAATCATTATTCTTTAGTATTATTCGATTAATGAGTATTTTTTCATTGCCACTTGTCATATTGTTAATGATTTTTCCTTCTTCTGTTAACGTCCATGAATCAGCCCAAAAAGGTTTTTACATTGGCACAATTCTTGGAGGGATTGTCTTAATTGCTATCATCACACTGGCTATCCTTGTCCTAGGTCCAACAAATACTGCTTCTAGGACATTTCCTAGCTATTCATTAGCCCAAAGAATTTCAATCGGGAATTTTTTGCAGCGTATTGAAGTTATTATGGCAGCAATGTGGATAATATCAATTTATATTAAAACTTTTATGTTTTTTTACGCTGGGGTCATCGGCATCGCACAAATATGTAAAATTAACAATCATCGACCGCTCATTTTTCCATTCGGAATGATTATCCTTGGACTTTCACAAATTGTTCATCCTAGTATCATTCATTCAGAAATTTACAATAAAGAAACCTGGCCTATTTTTTCCTTTATTTTCGCTATCTTATTACCATTAGTTTTACTACTTGTCGCGAAGATTCGCAAAATCAACGGTAATAATACAAAAAGTAATTGTAGTACACAGAATGAAAATGGTAGTAATAACGGTAATGCTACTCAAGGTGCAGGTAATACTAATAACGATAATTCTTCACAGAGTGATAGCAGTAGCAATGCTGGAAATGCTACTCAAGGTGAAAGTAGTAGTAATAACGGTAATTCTACTCAGAGTGATAGTAGCAGTAATGGCGGAAATGCTACTCAAGGTGAAAGTAGTAGTAATAACGGTAATTCTACTCAAAATGATAGTAGCAACAATGGCGGAAACTCTTTACAGAGTGAAAGTAATAGTAATGACGAAAACTCTACTCAGGGTAATAGTAGCAACAATGGCGGGAATTCTTCTCAAAGTGGAAGTAGCAGTAATGGTGGAAATGCTACACAAAGTGAAAGTAGCAATAATGCCGGAAATACTACTCAAAATGAAAGTAGTAGTAATAACGATAATTCTACTCAAAGTGATAGTAGTAGCAATGCCGGTAATACTACTCAAAATGAATGTAGTAATAATAACGATAATTCTACTCAAAGTGCAAGTAACAGCGAAAATCCTTCGCAGAGTGATAGTAGCAACAATACTACACAGAATGATAGCGATACCGGCAATACTCCAAGCAGTGATAGAAATAAAAATTCATCAGAAAATTAACAGCATAATGGCGTGAAAAAATGATGACCCTGAAATATCAAAGTCATCATTTTTCTTTATTGTAATTGAGCGGTTTTAAATATGATATTCAATCTGATCGACAAAATCCCATTCGTATGGTGTTTCTTGGTAAACATAGTAGTTCAACCAATTCGAGAATAATAAATGTGTATGGGCACGCCACGTATTAATCGGTTCATTTCCTGGATCATCATTTGGGAAGTAATTCACGGGTACCTCAATATCTAATCCTTTCGCAACATCACGACTATATTCATCCGCTAAGGTTGTCGCATCATATTCAAGATGGCCAGTAATCATAATGTTTTTATTATCCTTAGATTGCACAATGAAAACACCAGCATCTTCAGAATAAGATAGTAATCGTAAATTGGGATGGCTAAGTACTTCATCAATTGATACAGATGTATAACGTGAATGTGGTGCAGTAAATGAATCACTAAAGCCACGTACTAAATCCACTGTTAAATCCGTAATAACATGCGAATATACACCTGAGCATTTAGCAGGCAGCCCAATTTTACCAATACCGTAATGATGGTATAACGCTGCCTGTGCACCCCAACATATATGTAAAACCGATGTTACGTTTGTCTTGGACCAATCCATAATTTCAGAAATTTCCTGCCAGTAGTTCACTTCTTCAAATTCCATTTTCTCTACTGGTGCACCCGTAATAATCATGCCATCATAGCGACGATGACGAATTTGATTGAAAGTCGTGTAAAATAATTGCAAATGTGATTTACTAACATTTTTCGATTCATGTGTAGCAGTATTTAAAAATGTAATATTCACCTGTAACGGTGTATTACCTAATAAACGTAGTAACTGCAGCTCTGTTTTTTCTTTTTCCGGCATTAAATTAAAAATTAAGATATTTAATGGACGAATTTGTTGAGTTTTCGCTCTGTCCTCTTCCATTACGAAGATTTTTTCCTCACGTAAATGTTCTCCAGCTGGTAAGTTTTTCGGAATATTAATTGGCATCTTGCATTCCCCTCTCTAGTTAAAATCAATTGGGCCTTAGTCTCCATGCACAGGCCCTGTTCAAAACTCATTAAGTCTTCTTTTTCGATGAAATTAAAAAATCCTCCTCATTCCATTTGAGATAGAATGAGAAGGATTTTTCCACGTTCACTCTTATCTCTCAAAGGACAAATCCTTTGCTGGAATTAGCACCTTTCTAACTTTCGTTAGAGGTTGCTGAAGCGTCATCGGGCCAAATCCCTCAACTTCTCATGATAAGATTATTTAATTAAAAAGAATTGTAACATGAACAATTAAGAATATCAATAATACATAGAATATTTTGTTATTAATCATGCATGTCATTATGTTTTTAGGGAAATTATAGTTTAGTTATTTATCTTTACACCCTAGTGATACTTTTGCTATAGTCTTTACTTATGTAGACCTTGGTGAAAAAACACTTTTTATCGCCTCTATTATTCCAAACACAAGAAAGATGCCAAAAAAGATAGTAAGTAAATTGAAATTTGGTGTTTCATAAAAAGTAAACCACTCTTTGAAAATTGAAGATTCCGTAATTCTTCCAATAAACGTTCCGCCAATATCTCTATAATTAGGTATCCATCCTGTTGCTTCACACGTAATAAAGATTATCTGTGACAATAAAAATACACCAATAGAAGACACCCAAGTTTTTTTCAAAAATGGAATTGGATTTTTTTGTTTATTAGCCAAGTTATATCCCCCCTCTAATTGTTATACGTAAAATTCAGGAATAAATTTCAAAATTAAACATATATTCTCTTTTTTAGATAATCCTATCAATTATATTTGTCGATGAACGGCTTAATCATGTATTTGTAACTATTGATACTTGCTTGAGTCGTATTGTTGAATTTTCTGTCTGCAATAAAATCATCATAAGCAAACTTTAACAGCATAAAAAAATACACCTCTCCTCATCTAAATTAATAGACAATAAGAAGTGTATTATTAATAACAAATAAACTTTAATCTACCCAACATCTTATCATGTACTTCAAACCCTTGGTACGACTGGGTTTCTAAAACAATCCCTCAATTTCTCATGATGAGATTATTTAATTAAAAAGAATTGTAACATGAACAATTAAGAATATCAATAGTACATAGAATATTTTGTTATTAACCATGCATGTCATTATGTAATTTGTTTAACACTAATCTTGAATGTTTACATTCATTATTTGATGGTAAACATGCTGTACTTATGTTAACATATACCTTTAGTAACAGAGAGGAACGTGAATACTTTGATTAAAATTGAATTTCCAAAACCAGATTTAGTAATTCGCCAACGCGAACAAGATTTAAAGCCAGGTGATGTACCAATCACACCGTACCATGGTTTTATTGATTTCCATAAAATCACACGTGAAAACGGTGGTATTTTCTTATTCTACAATGAAGAGAACGAACTATTATTTGTCGGTAAAGCACGTAAAATTCGTCAACGTATTAAAAAGCATTTCGAGGACAATGTGTCACCGATGAAAAATCACCGTAATGAAATTTTCAAAATTGAAGTGTATGAAGTGGAAGATCCAATGGAACGTGAAATTTACGAAACATACGCGATCAATTCATTCCGCGCTAAATACAATGTTGATAAAGTATTTTATTAATATTTAACGAAAAAAAGAATCTGCTCGCCTTCTGTAATGTACATGACGGCTTGCAGATTCTTTTTCAATACTTTCATTCTAAGAAAAATGCTTTACGTTCTTTAGTAATCCATTCCTCAAGCTCCGTATCATCGCGCTTTAAAAGGCGATTAATAAGCACGTCATGCCATATATAATCCTCTAATAAATATATATGAACAGGATCATTGGTAATAAAAGCCGTTTCCTGATTTGACGGAGAGTGACCATAAATCATTTGCTTGCCATCTACCGATAAAATAAACCAATGAGGTGTAGACGCATTCCTCGTATAGCGAGTGATACGGTGTTGGTCAATAGAAGCTAAATGGTCCTCCACATACAAGGTAATTCCATGAACAGGGATATGTTTCGCTATCTCATGTATATCTTCCCGCAATTCTTCATACATATCTTCCCACATTGATAATATGACTTTTTTCTCCGCCTTTTTTAATAAAGACTGACAATAATTAACGATTGCCTCTTTGCCTTTTAATGTGACAACCTTATGCTCCGCTTCCTGCTCTTTTACCTCTAATTTTTCTAATTGATCACTAATCGATGTGAAATTTGACTGCCAACGTTGTTGAATTTGTTGTAAAAACACAGCGACAGGAATGGAAGAGTATGTCGTTTGATCTGCCGTTTCTTCTTTCAATACTAACCCTTTTTCAACAAGTACATCAAGTATGTCGTATATTCTTGCACGAGGGATACCGGAGTTTTTACTTACTTGATAGGCACTAACATGACTATTTTGGACAAGTGCAGTATAGGCCTTTGCTTCATATTCTGTGAATCCCAATTCTTTTAATTGGGCGATTAATAATTCCATCGAATCCCTCCATTACCTCTATTATAAGATAAGCCTATGAAGATAAGCCAACGAAAAAATTAGTCTTTACAGCCTCGCGAAATTTAGTTACTATTTCAGTAGTAACTATTGAGAGGTGCACACATGCTATTTGAATTAGATGTAAATGTAGTCATATTATTAATATCTTTTGGATTTTTAGCCGCCTTTGTGGATGCGGTCGTTGGAGGTGGAGGCTTAATTGCTTTACCTGCCCTTATGTTTGCTGGTTTAAATCCAGCAGCAGCCGTAGCAACCAATAAACTTGCCGGCACTATGGGTTCTTTGACATCAACCATTTCTTTTTATCGTTCTGGTCAGCTAGAAATTCGGTCAGTTATCAAATACTTTCCCCTAGCCTTTATAGGATCACTTTTTGGGGCTTGGACTGTCCATTTAATCAATCCTGAATTACTAAAACCACTCATGCTCATAATGCTTGCTGCTGTTGCAGTCTATACCATCTTTAAAAAAGATTGGGGTTCAGTAGCTGCAGTCAAAAATTTAAAGTTTACACACTTAGTTTTATTCATGCTGTTGTTATTTACAATTGGTTTTTATGATGGGTTTCTTGGTCCAGGAACTGGCTCATTTTTAATTTTTAGCTTTTTATTAGTCGGCTTCGATTTCTTAAAGGCAGCAGGAAATGCCAAATTTTTAAACTTAGCAAGTAATTTTGCGGGTCTTTTAATGTTCGCTTACTTAGGTCAGATTCATTATGTCTATGGTTTACTAATGGGCATAGCTCAAATTGCCGGTGCACTTGTAGGCTCACGTATGGCGATTAAAAAAGGTAGCGGCTTTGTTCGCGTATTATTTATTATCGTAACGATTACTTTGTTAACTAAAAATGCTTATGATTACATAAAAAACGCCGTAGATATCTAGCTCTACGGCGTTTTAGCTTTCTATGGGCATTCCACCCTTCATATCGGAGAGGCTATCCGTCGTTTCAGTTGTTCTATCCGTCACTTTGGAGGTTCTTTCCGTTCGCTTCAAGTTCTTTCCGTCGCTTCAGGGGTTTTATCCGTCACTTCTAAGGTTCCATCCGTCACTTCAATGATTCTTTCCGTCGCTCCGGGTGGTCTTTCCGTCACTTCAAGTTCTTTCCGTCGTTTCAGTGGTTTTATCCGCCACTTCGGAAGTTTCATCCGTCGCTTCAGGGGTCTATCCGCCACTTTGAACTTTCTATCCATCAATCCAGGGATTCTATCCACGATTTTGGACGCTCTATCTACGATTTCGAAGGTTCTATCCACGACTTTGTGATTCTAGCCATTATTTGGAGGATCCTTCCCTCGCTTCGGAGGTTCTTTCCGTCGCTTCAGTGATTCTTTCCGTCGCTTCGGGGGGTCTTTCCGTCGTTTCAATGGTTCTTTCCGTCGCTTCTGAGGTCTCATCCGTCGCTTCAATGATTCTTTCCGTCACTTCAAGTTCTTTCCGTCGTTTCAGTGGTTTTATCCGCTACTTCGGAAGTTTCATCCGTCGCTTCAGGGGTCTATCCGCCACTTTGAACTTTCTATCCATCAATCCAGGGATTCTATCCACGATTTTGGACGCTCTATCCACGATTTCGAAGGTTCTATCCACGACTTTGTGATTCTAGCCATTATTTGGAGGATCCTTCCCTCGCTTCAGTGGTTCTTTCCGTCACTTCGGAGGTTCCATCCGTCGCTTCAGTGATTCTTTCCGTCGCTCCGGGTGGTCTTTCCGTCACTTCAAGTTCTTTCCGTCGTTTCAGTAATTTTATCCGTCACTTCTAAGGTTCCATCCGTCGCTTCAATGATTCTTTCCGTCGCTCCGGGGGGGTCTTTCCGTCACTTCAAGTTCTTTCCGTCGTTTCAGTGGTTTTATCCGTCACTTCGGAAGTTTCATCCGTCACTTCAGTGATTCTTTCCGTCGCTCCGGGTGGTCTTTCCGTCACTTCAAGTTCTTTTCGTCATTTCAGTGGTTTTATCCGTCACTCCGGAGGTTCCATCCGTCACTTCAAGTTCTTTCCGTCGTTTCAGGGGTTCTTTCCGTCGCTTCTGAGGTTTCATCCGTCACTTCAATGATTCTTTCCGTCGCTCCGGGGGGTCTTTCCGTCACTTTGAACTTTCTATCCATTAATCCGGAGATTCTATCCACGATTTTGGACGTTCGATCCACGACTTTGTGATTCTAACCATTATTTGGAGGATCCTTCCTTCGCTTCGGAGGTTCCATCCGTCGCTTCAGTGATTCTTTCCGTCGCTCCGGGTGGTCTTTCCGTCACTTCAAGTTCTTTCCGTCGTTTCAGTGGTTTTATCCGCCACCTCGGAGGTTCCATCCGTCACTCAGGAGGGTCTTTCCGTCACTTTGAACGTTCTATCCACAATTTTGGACAGTCTATCCATCATTTCGAACATTCTATGCGTTTTGCTTATTTTCTACAGTATAAAACGCCGTAGACATTCACTCTACGGCGTTCTCTAATTTAAATAAACAACTTTTCATCTTTAAATTTATGACTTGTTAATAAACTAACAATAACAAATATCAATAATGAAGCGACTATTGGAATTGTCACAGTATGCATGCCAAAGACAGAAGGATAAAAACGATCAATGATAATATAAAGGATCATACCCGAAATCATTGACGCAATCGCACCATACTTATTGGCCTTTTTCCAATATAGTCCTAGTACGACGGTCCAAATAAAGACTGCCTCAAGTCCGCCAAAAGCAAATAAATTAAGCCAAACTAATAAATCTGGTGGATTAAGTGCAAAAACGACGACGGCTAAACCAATCACTGCTGTAACAATAAAACTCGCACGCTTAATTTCCGTATCATTCGCTGTTGGTTTTATATAATTTAAGTAAATATCTTTCACTACTGTAGAGCTTACAAGCATAAGTAGCGCGTTGACTGTAGACATCGTTGCTGCCATGGGTGCTGCTAAAACAATGCCAGCTAAAAATGGCGGCAAAACCTTTAACGTCAGCAGCGGCATTACTTTATCACCAATCTCAATACCTGGTATTACTGGACGTGCTAAAACACCAATTAGATGCATCCCAAACATAATTGTCCCAATGGCAATAGTGCCAATGATAATGGCTAAATGCATGCTTCTTGAATCTTTATAGCTCATAGCACGAACTGCGATTTGTGGAAGCCCCACAACTCCGACACCTATCAAAATCCAAAATGTAGAAACGTATAATGGCGTTAATTCACCTTCTGCTCCAAATGGAGACACAAGATTCGGATTCTCAGCGACAAGTGAGGTCATAATATTATCGATTCCTCCACCAGCGATGATTGTCCCAATTAATAAAATAATCGTTCCAATGACCATAATCGAGCCTTGCACAGTATCCGTCAATGCAACCGCACGGAAGCCCCCAATAATAACATAAACCAATACGGAAATCGCAAAAATAAAGAGTGCAGTTGTGTAGTTTAAGCCAGTTAATGATTCAATTAATCGAGCACCACCTACCCATTGTGCCATCATTGCAGAAAATAAAAAGATGATGATGCTAATGGCTGATAGGATGACAATGGCATGACTCTTATAGCGTTCTCGTAAAAAGTCTATTAACGTGATGGCTTGATAACGTCTTGCGATAATAGCAAATTTCTTCCCTAAAATCATTAAAACAAAATAACCTGCAGGAAGCTGCGCCATCGCCAGTAATACCCAGCCAAGCCCTTTCGTGTAAGCAACGCCTGGACCACCAATAAAGCTACTTGCACTACCGTACGTAGCAATCATTGTCATCGCAAGGATGAAGCCGCCCATTTCACGACCACCAAGGAAGTATTCCTGTAAAAATGAATCGGAAGAGCGTATATGCTTATTTGACCATATCCCAATACCAAAGATGATTACTAAAAATAATAACAGTGGAAAAATAACTTGCCAGTGCATTATTGATCCACCTCCTCATCGTCAAATGGTACCTCTTTGAAAAAGAGTTTCATGACGACCCAGATTAAAATAATCATAAAGCATGTCCCTGCAATACAGCTATAGAAAAACCATGCAGGGAAACCGAATACATACGTATAGCTTGTTGGATCACCAGAGCCTAGACCATAGGCAAAGCCAAACCAAATCGCAAAGTTGACGATAACAAGCCCGATACCGATAAGCGCCTCTCGATGCGCAATTTTAAAGCGTTGATCTTTCAAAATATAGTCCCCCTAACCTACTCTATTTTACTGATATGTTCGTATTATGGGAACCTTTGTGTAGAAATAAATTTCTTATATGTGCTCTGCATCTCAGCTTCCTCCTCATTTTATATTCCTTGCATCCAACTTTAACATAAAATCCCACACAACTAAAAAACACTCCTTTTTTAGGAGTGTTCGTTTAGTGTATTTGCTAGATTAATTTTTTTCTTTTTAGGTACTTGTTCGTCCCCAAGGTAAACCCGTTAGGACCCAAACGTTTTTCAACTAATATTGGAATTTCTTTAGTAAGCTTTGAAGCTCGTCTGCCTGTTGTGCCATCTCTTTGGCAGAAGAAGCCATATTATCTATGAAAGCTAATTGCTCCTCCGCTGTTAACGTAACGTGGTCGGTGCTTTCAGTTGCCTTGTTTGCAATGCGCGCCATTGCTTCTGTTGAGGCAGTAACTTCTTCAACACTTGCGGACATTTGCTCCGTCACAGCAGAGATGTCATGCAACTGTGTACTAACCCCCTTAATCGACTGCATGATTTTATGGAAGGCTAGCTTTGTATCATCGACAACATCCATACCTGCGGCAGCTTCTTTCGAGTTACTAGAAATAGCCGTAATAACATTGGCCGTATCATTTTGAATTGAATGAATAAGTGATGCTATTTGGTCAGCAGATTCCTTTGATTGTTCTGCTAATTTACGAACCTCATCTGCAACGACAGCAAAGCCTTTGCCTTGCTCACCAGCACGAGCCGCTTCAATGGCAGCATTCAAGGCAAGCAAATTCGTTTGATCGGCGATACTTGTAATCACATCAACGATATTGCCAATTTGCTGTGACTGATCACCTAATATTCGCACCTGCGCCTCTACATGGTCGGATGATTCATTAATAATTGTCATTTGATTCAATACACGATTCAAAGAGTCATTTCCTTGAGCAGCCTCATCACTCATTAAATCAGCAGCATCTGAAACCGTTGAAGCGGTTTCAGCAACTTGTTGGATGCCAATCGCCATTTCCTGCATGGCCGTTAAGCTATCACTAGTGCTATGTAATGTTGTTCTTGAACCATCGGCTAAATCTTGAAGTGTTGAAGTTAGCTGTCTCGTCATATCCGCCGTTTGCTGTGATTTAGATGTTAAGCCATCAGACGATACATCAACTTGTTTAGAGGATTGTGCTATTTGTTGCATGACTACCTTTAAGCTTGTCAGCATTTTATTAAACGATTGCGCAAGCTCACCTGCTTCATCTTTGGAATTAATTTGTAGCTGTTTTGTTAAATCTCCCTCTCCATCCGCAATATCTCGAAGTTGAGCATTCATTTCACGAAGCGGCTTCACAAATGCTCTTGTAAAGAGGAAGCTACCTAATATAGCAATGACAGCTCCGATGAACAATACAATGAGAAGCTTGCCGATAAATGCAAAAATAATAGCATTCACTTCATCGATCGTTTCACCGACAAACCACATCCCAATGATGTCTCCATTTGCATCTTTAATAGGTGCATAGAGTGTTAAGTATTTCGTTCCTACTACATCTGCCTCACCAATAAAGGTTTCCCCTTTAGTCATTACATTTTCAACGACTTTTGGATCAGCATCTTTGCCAACTAAACGTTCGCCATTTAGCTTTAGATTAGTAATAAGTCCTTTTGAGCCTTGGAAAATGGTTACACCACCATCGATGCTTTCTCCAACCTCATCAACAAAGGCTTCCTGATCAACTATTTTTGAATCCCCTTTGTAAAGTTCCCCATCTTTAATAGTCCAATCTCCCTTAAATCGTTCTTCTAGAAGCGCATAGCCGACCTTTGAAATATGGCTTACACTCTGCTCAAAATTATTAAGCATAATTTGCTTCACTTGTATATGGGATACAAATCCAATCATAATGCTTAAAAACAGGATAACTCCCACTAATAGCAAATTAAATTTGGTACTAATTTTAAAAGTGCGCAAATAATTTTTCTCTCCTTTCTCATATTTAACAGGAATATTATGTATAAAATGTAATCCATTTTTATTAAACATTATTCTGTAAATAGTTTCAATACATTATCAATAAATTAACAATTTTAATATAAATGAGCTGTTAGTGAGCAGTGGCAATAGGAAAGACAATAATTCTCTAATATTTGTTGAATGAGTTAATTTCATAATTCTAATCTCTTTAGTATCAAGGGTTCTAAAACAATAAAAAACGGGCACCTCCCCAATTCGGTATAATGGTAGCGTCTA
>NZ_JBIWFQ010000048.1:0-25773 GCF_044763105.1 Lysinibacillus sp. NPDC096212
TATGGAGACAACATAAAAAATAGAGAAATCCGAATTTGAATTCATTCAAATTCGGATTTCTCACTAATTGAAGCTAGTTATGTCCCAGCCTCTTTCTCCATGAATAGAACCTGGTCAGTCACAAAAAAGTATCTTAAAAGTACTGATTTCAAAAGGTTTGTGTTATTATAGTTCACGTATCTAAATTATGGACATCAAATAATAATTAAAAGTTAAGAAACAAAATGTAATGCAATCTTGAAAGGATGAAATATATTATGAGTGAAACGCTTCCTAAAACCCTAGCTCTATATACATTAGGTTGTAAAGTAAATCATTATGAAACAGAAGCAATTTGGCAACTATTTAAAGAAGAAGGCTATGAACGTACAGAATTTGATCGTCAAGCAGACGTTTATGTCATTAATACATGTACAGTAACAAATACAGGGGATAAAAAATCCCGTCAAGTTATCCGTCGAGCTATTCGTCAAAACCCAGACGCTGTCATTTGTGTAACTGGATGTTACGCTCAAACATCTCCAGCTGAAATTATGGCGATTCCTGGTGTTGACATTGTTGTAGGAACACAGGATCGTATAAAATTACTTGGCTACATAGACCAATATCTTACTGAACGCCAACCGATTAATGCTGTACGCAACATTATGAAAAATCGTGTTTATGAAGAATTAGATGTGCCTGCATTTACAGACCGTACACGTGCATCTTTAAAAATACAAGAAGGTTGTAATAACTTCTGTACGTTTTGTATTATTCCATGGGCACGTGGGTTAATGCGCTCTCGAGATCCTCAAGAAGTATTGAACCAAGCCCAACAACTAGTGGATGCGGGGTATCTTGAAATTGTTCTAACTGGTATTCATACAGGTGGCTATGGACAAGACTTAAAAGATTACAATTTAGCTCAGCTACTACGTGATTTAGAGGCAAATGTGAAAGGCTTAAAACGTCTTCGTATTTCTTCGATTGAGGCAAGTCAATTAACAGATGAAGTGATTGAAGTTTTACGTGAATCAAAAATCGTTGTTAATCACTTACACATTCCAATCCAATCTGGCTCTGATACAGTTTTAAAACGTATGCGTCGTAAGTATACAATGGAGTTCTTCGGTGAACGCTTAACTAAACTACATGAAGCGTTACCAGACTTAGCTGTCACTTCTGATGTAATCGTAGGTTTCCCAGGAGAAACTGAGGAAGAGTTCATGGAAACATATAACTTTATACGTGATCATAAGTTTTCTGAATTACACGTATTCCCGTTCTCTCCACGTACAGGTACACCAGCAGCGCGCATGGAGGACCAAATTGACGAGGACATTAAAAACGAACGTGTTCACCGATTAATCGCATTAAATGACCAATTAGCAAAGGAATATGCTTCTCGCTTTGAAGATCAAGTACTAGAAGTAATTCCTGAAGAATTCGTGCATGATGGAAGCGATGAGGAAGGCCTTTTAACTGGTTATACAGATAATTACTTAAAAGTAGTCTTTGAAGGTCCTGAAAGCCTAATCGGTCAGCTTGTGAAGGTGAAAATTACTCAAGCTGGATATCCACATTCTAAAGGGCAATTTGTTCGTGTTTTAGAAACTGTAAAATAAAATAGAGTAACTATGAAGAGAAACACCGTTCGAACTTTGGACGGTGTTTTACTTTATTTTTGATTAATGATCTCACTCTTATAGAAATCGCCTAACTATAAAAGAAATTAGACGGCAACGTTAAAAAATGTTATGATGCCAAAGAGGTACGTACAACTTGTTGATAGAGGAGAGTTTAATAAAAATGGAACAAAATTTCGCGCGTATGATTGATCACACATTATTAAAGGCTGAAGCAACAAAAGAGCAAATCGAAAAACTGTGTGCAGAGGCAAAACAATTTAACTTTGCTTCTGTTTGTGTAAATCCAACTTGGGTAAATTATAGCAGTGAGCTTTTACAAGGCTCAGAGGTCTTAGTTTGCACAGTAATTGGCTTCCCTTTAGGCGCTAACACGCCAGCTGTTAAAGCATTCGAGGCGAAAGATGCGATTGCTAACGGTGCTAAAGAGGTAGACATGGTTATAAATATCGGTGCTTTAAAGGATCAAAACTATGACCTTGTGCAAGCAGATATCGCTGCAGTTGTTGAAGCGGCTGAAGGCAATGCACTTGTAAAAGTAATTATTGAATCTTGCCTTTTAACTGACGAAGAAAAAGTAAAAGCATGTGAGCTAGCTGTGGCAACGGGTGCTGATTATGTGAAAACATCAACTGGTTTTTCTACTGGGGGCGCAACAGCAGAAGATATTGCATTAATGCGTAAAACAGTTGGCCCAGATTTAGGTGTAAAAGCCTCTGGTGGTGTACGAAGCTTAGAGGATATGAAAAAGATGATTGAGGCTGGAGCAACTCGTATTGGAGCAAGCTCTGGTGTTGCTATTATGAACGGATTAATTGCAGATTCTAATTATTAATAGTAATGAAAATCCTTATATAGTAAGTGTTACGGGGCTGTTCGTTAGGAACTAGCCCCACTTTCATTTAAAGTTTGACTAAATGCCGCTACGGATGCCTCTTCCATTTCTTTTAGAACATGACCATATATTTCATAAATCATTTTAGGAGTGTTATGTTAGATTGAATTTCGATATGCTCCCAACGTTGTATTTAAATTTGTTTTTGATAAAGCCTTTTGAAAATTGTGCATCCCCAATGACGACTAATCATTTAATTGGGTTGTATATTACGATTCAACAAAGACGAGTTAAATAGAAATGTTCAGTTTTTGTTGAGGATAATGTAGTGATCTATCAATGTCATTGTAAACAAACAAATGAACACACCAATGACAAAGCCCAGGTACTCAATTAATTTTGAGCCTGGGCTTTTTTTATGCGTATCGATAATATAATCGTTTAAAAACTAATATCTGGCTTAAAGTACTTACTACATCTGTAAAAGTTTTAAGAGAAGTATTGAGACTTAAAAATACTACAATATGGGTAAGCTATTGTGAAATTTACGTAATTATTTGTAGTATCTGTACCAGAAAAGGTGACTGTATCACCCGAATTATATGACCTCTCCAATTGGAGATTTTAGGATACACCTAATAAATGCTATTTTTTCTATTGGCATGGTAATTTTAACTATCCCTATTTTAAGATCATTTAGGGATAAGCAAGTTAGCCGAAAAAGAAAAATATGGAATGCTATATTGGTAGCAACTATCTGTATGTTTATTTTATTGATAATTCAGTACCGCTTTCTGTTGTTTTGGACTATATAAATAGTCACCAAATTTGCAATTGCTACTTTTAATGTCAGTATAAGAATCTATCAAACTCCACTCTGGTTAACGTTTAAATACCATATAGATTTTAATAAAAACAGGCAAAGTTATTCACTTTGCCTGTTTTTTTAATATACCTATAGTATTTCGACTTTGAATTATCACATTATAACCATCATATCAAAAAACAAAAAAATATACTCAATATCATAACCCCCTTGACAATATACGTCATGTAAGAGGATGTGTCTTGTTACTGATTTTAAAAAAACTGTCAGAAAGTTAGGTGAGTGCCTGTTTTTTTGAGTTTCTGTCAGAAGTGGTAGAAAAAATAATTGGAAGAAGAACAAAAACGTAAAGAAATGGAATCCCAGCAAAATGCGAATAAAGATGAATAATAAAATAAGCACTTGCTACGGCAGGTGTTTTTTTGTGGATGCCCAAATAAAAAATGGCTGTTATGAAAAATTGTTTAATAATACAAAAATTAGCTAATTAATGTATAATTAAGTCGGTATATTTTGACTTAGTATCGTGTGAAAGAGAAAGTGGTGGAAAGATGAAAAATAAAAAAGGGATAGTTATTGCTAGCATTATATTATTATACTGTGTAATTGATGTTATCTATACGCTTTTAGTAGTTGGAAAAATCAATTGGTCTATATTATTTTTAGCAATATGTATGATTGGTTTAATAGAAGTTGCTATCTCCAATAATAAATTACTTAAAAAGAACTTGAATAAGTAAATATAAGGGCATATTCTAAAACTCAAATTTGCATTTTATACCTTACGTAATGGTGAAATTAACATAAGAAGGGAGGTATTCTATTGTATAAAGATGTTTCAAAGTTTCAATTGGTGCTATCCTTTTTGATGATTTTTGTCGGTTTTTCGCAAGCGTTTAACAACTGGGGAGAAAAGAGAGCTTTATCTTTATTCTTTTTGACTTCTAGTATTTTAGTTTTAATTCTTGCGATTATTGCTTTGATTGTTTATAGGAAACGGCAAATAACTAAAGACTGAAGAGTTGTTTCACCTATTCCTGTACACACGCTCGCCGTATTTTATTAGCCCACTACTTAATACATTATTTTGCATTATTAAAAAATACATATAGAAGGTGTAAAGCTTTAAAATAAAGGAATTACACCCCATTATCTATTGAGTTTGCATTAAACCAAAACTACAGATTCTAATTATTAATAGTAATGAAAAATACTTATAAGTAAGTTACGGGGCTGTTCGTTATGGACTAGCCCCATATACATTTAGAATTTAAAAACCCCCTTTTACCCCCACAATTAAAATCCCCCTAATACTTGAGCAAGTTCATCAATTTCCTTAAGTGATTTATGACAAATATTTAATCAATCGATCTATTGTCATTGTTTCATTCACAATAACCCTCTTTTTAACTTAAAATAGATGATGTATTATTGAGAGTAATTGCAAAAATGTATAGGAAGGAATATGATAATTTTTATGGTTTTATAATCAAGCTTTTTATATGTAAAATTTATTATTGGACTAATAAATTTTTTCTTTATAAGAACATTGTATAGGTACGAACCGACTTCTTACATAACTTAGTAACATCGATCACATAAAATATCGTAAAATTAACAGGTCAATCATTCGTTAACTATTATATTTTAATCTGAATGACCTCTCATTTTTTTAACTTCCTTCAATAAATGTTTTGGTAGCGAAAGCGAAGACTCAGCTACAAAAGTCTCCCACCTCTATAGGTAGTGAGATGATGCGGAATTAAGTTACTTTTTCAGCGGGTGTACTAACATCTGCAATTATGCCGAGGTATAATTGATTAATCATTCCGCTGTTTAATTAGCAAAAATGGGGTAATATATGATATTTGATAAAAGTAACGAATTGTATTAAAAAAGGAGAAACTATCCGTGGAATTCATAAGCAGTTTTATAAGTCAATATGGATATCTTGCTATATTTTTACTTTTATCTTTAGGGATAATTGGTTTACCCGTTCCCGATGAAATCTTGATGACGTTTGTGGGATTTATGTGTCAAGAGGGGCATTTAAACTATCTATTGAGTATACTTTTAAGTTTTCTTGGCTCATCTACTGGTATGATCATTAGCTATTTAATTGGTAATAAATTAGGGAAACCTATAATATTAAAATATGGAAAATGGATTGGTCTTAATGATAAACGGTTCATTAAAGTTGAACGATGGTTTCATCGTTTTGGACCATGGACAATAATTATAGGATATTATGTTCCAGGTATTAGACATGTAACAAGTTACATGTCTGGAATAACCCAGATGAAGTTTAGGACTTATCTTGCTTTCGCTTGTTTTGGAGCTTTGACATGGGTAATTATTTTTATTTCTATAGGATATTTTCTTGGTGTAACTTTATAAAAATGCATAATAATATGTACAAAATACAGCTCGCGTTTTTCGAAATGCGAGCTACTTTTGTGTTCTTGGTACGCGAAGGATTACCAATCTCGTTTGGTAATGTGACTTCCTCCGGATTATAACACCACTCTGAATAAAAATTTCATCTACCTCATATACTCCACTGATGTAATTGAATACAGAAGGGAGGATACAATGTTCACTCAATATAAATATTGGAAGCCTTTTATTAGCCCATTCGATCCATGTCCACCTATAAGGGTTAAAAGTTTTTCTACACCGCCCCAATTGTATATGAGTTTTCAACCGCCTGGGCTACCACAATATCAAACCCCTCAAGAAGCTCTCAAATCCGGCACATTATGGCCTCAATTATTTAGCCCCTATCCAAATCCGCAAGAAGGAGGGATGAAGAATGAGTAAAGAGATGCCACCAGAATTTTATAAGCTACTTGAAGAAATACAAGCCATTGATTTTGTAATAGTGGAATTAAATCTTTATTTAGATACTCATCCTCACGATTATGATGCTATTCAGCAATTTAACGAAAACACTGAAATAAGCATGCGACTTAAGGTTGCATTTGAGCAAAAATTTGGTCCGCTTATGAATTTTGGGAGAAGTTATTCAAATTATCCTTTTAATTGGGTAGATACACCTTGGCCATGGCAAGTTTAACTTTATCAGCAAATATGTTTTGGTAGGATTCCGGATGCAATTATGCCTGGCATAATTGATTATAAGTAACTAGGAGGAATTTTTTTGTGGTATTACGAAAAGAAGCTCCAGTATCCAGTAAGGGTGAGTACATGTAACCCAATACTAGCTAAGTATTTAATTGAGCAGTATGGAGGTGCAGATGGAGAATTAGCAGCGGCACTTCGATATATGAATCAGCGCTATACTATTCCTGATAAAGTAGTGGGTTTGTTGACAGATATAGCTACAGAGGAATTTTCTCACTTGGAAATGATTGCCACGATGGTTTATAAACTTACGAAGGATGCCACTCCAGAGATGCTTAAAGAGGCAGGTCTTGGAGAACATTATGCCAATCATGACAGGGCATTATTTTATCAGAATGCAGCTGGAGCACCGTTTACGGCAACTTATATTCAGGCCAAAGGGGATCCGATTGCTGATTTGTATGAGGATATTGCAGCTGAAGAAAAGGCACGAGCGACATATCAATGGATTATTGATTTATCAGATGACACAGATTTGAATGATAGCCTAAAATTTTTACGCGAACGAGAAATCGTCCATTCTCTACGTTTCAGAGAGGCGGTAGAGATTTTAAAAGACGATATGGATAGCAAGAAAGTCTTTTAATTTTTTCAGCCATTGTTTTCTGTAGCGTCAGCGCAATTATGCCGAAGCAAAATTGATAAAATATAACAGGCTGTTTCAAGGGAAACCTTTTGACGCAGCCTCTTTTGATCCCTTTTTCTATTCAATATTTGAAAATACAGTGAGATCCTTTCTATGCCCAATCATCACTAATATATCTTTTTCCTTAATAGTCTCATCAGGAGAGGGTAAAATGGTAATATTACCGTCTCGAACTATGGCAATAACACTGACATTATATTTAGCTCGAATGTCTAAATCCCGTAGATTATGACCAGCCATTTTAGAAGGAATCATAATTTCCTCTATACTGTATTCCTTTGACAATTCAATGTAATTTAGCATATTCGGTGAAAGTAGCTGATTGGCTACACGTTCCCCCATATCTCTCTCAGGGTAAATAACCCACTCAGCACCCACCTTATCTAAAACTTGTCCATGTCTTTTTCCGAGAGCCTTTGCAATTATTTTTTTGATACCTAGCTCCTTTAATAAGGAGACCGTTAAAATACTTGATTGCATATCAATACCTATAGCAACAATGACACAATCGAAATTTCTTATCCCAATGGAGTTAAGAGCTTTTTCTTCTGTCGTATCAGCAACTACTGCATGCGTAACATATTGTTCGGCATCTTCGACTCTTTCCTCGTTAATATCGATTCCTAAAACTTCATGTCCAGCTTCATACAACTTGCGTGCTACGCTTACTCCAAACCGTCCAAGACCTATAACAGCATATTGTTTGATAGACATTGTACTCATCGCTCCTTTATCATGGTTACCCGATCATTATATTTCCTTTTGGATGACGGAAAGCCTCTTTTTTTCGTCGATTTGTAATAGCAAAAGCAATTGTTAAAGGGCCTAATCTTCCGATAAACATAGTTAATATGATAAGAAGGCGGCCACCAGTTGATAGCTCGGGAGTTAGCCCCATTGAAAGTCCAGCTGTTCCAAATGCAGAAGTAGCCTCAAATAAATACATCATAAAACTATGACGTTGTTCAATAATACTTAAGACAATGGTAACAAGTACGACAATCATCATCCCACACATTGTGACTGTTAAAGCTTTTAAAATCGTTTCATGAATAATTCTACGTCTAAAAAGCACAACATCTTCTTGCCCTTTTAATTGAGACCACATCGTAGCAACTAAAACAGCGAAGGTCGTTATTTTAATACCTCCAGCAGTTGAACCAGAACCGCCTCCGATGAACATTAGCCAAATGATTAAAAATAAAGTTGAATGTGTTAAATCACCAATAGGAAGGGTATTAGAGCCAGCAGTTCTAGGTGTAACTGCTTGGTATAATGAACCAAGAATTTTGCCCCATTCAGATAGTTGCCCAAGGGTTTTACTATTACCGTATTCAAATAAGAAAATTAAAATCGTTGAGCCGACTGTTAAAATAAGCGTTGTTGTTAATACAATTTTTGTGTGCACTGAAAGTCGTTTCGTTCCGCGGTATTCATATAGTTCATTTATAACAATAAACCCTAAGCCTCCAATCAAAATAAGTGCACAAATAGTAATTACGACGAAAGGATCGTCTACGTATTCTGTTAAGCTCTTATAGCCACCCATTAAATCAAATCCAGCATTATTAAAATTCGATATCGCATGGAAAAATCCGAAATAAAAGGCTTTACCTACAGGCATATCGAATGAAAAACGAATAGATAAAATGAAGCCACCTATAAATTCAATCAGTGCTGTAAATAACAGTATCCGTTTAACTAATTTAACTAGACCAGCAATTGTAACGTTATTAAATGCCTCCTTTAACAAAAGCCTTTCTTTTAAAGAAATCTTTTTTCCTAATAGCAAAAATAAAAACGTCGCGAACGTCATAAAGCCCAGCCCGCCAATTTGGATAAGAAAAAGAATAACTAATTCTCCAAATATCGAAAATGTATCACCGGTATCTACAACAACCAGTCCTGTTACACACGTAGCTGAGGTAGCAGTAAATAAAGCATTTAAAAATGAAAGACCTTTATCATCGACCGTTGCAATGGGGAGCATTAACAAAAATGTTCCGATTGAAATGATGACGGCAAAGCCTAGCACAAGTATTTTTGGAGGATTTAATTTATTTTTAAATGTTTTCATTTTTATCTCCCCATTGAACCTTTAATTTAAAACTTTGTATGTTTATGGTGTCCAAAAGCAAGCTGAAAATTCTTAAGGTAAAAAAACAAAAAATTCATCAGATTAATTCGTACACTTTCTATTGACCATTTTTAGACAATACGTTATAATTCTTTAGTACACAGCAAATGGTTATTTGCCTATTTGTGTATTGACGTGTGTTCGGAGGGAGGGAAAGAGAGATGTCAAAAACTGTCGTTCGCAAAAACGAATCGCTTGAAGATGCTCTTCGCCGCTTCAAACGTACTGTATCAAAAAGTGGTACAATTCAAGAAGTTAGAAAGCGCGAGTTCTACGAAAAACCTAGCGTAAAACGTAAAAAGAAATCAGAAGCTGCACGTAAACGTAAGTGGTAATTTAATTTCCCATTAAAAATCCCTACGTTCATAACACGCAATTGTATGATTCACTGAGCAGACAAAGATATACCTGAAATTAATCGCGTGTCGGTTAATTTCAGGTATTTTACTTTAAGCTCTCAAATTACGTACATATTGAAGAAGCCGAATGTGATCCCTGAGATTCATTCGGCTTTTATGTTATATACTGATTGTATAAATATAAATTAAAAATTCACGGTATAATAAAATTATTAGGATTTATGAAACTTTTTAGTTAGTCAGTCGTATATACAGGAGAGAAGCATGTTAGAAGGGAGGGAAAAAGATGCGGAGACGAAGAATCCTCAGTTATTTATTAGTTATTTGGATGACATTTTTGTTAGCGTTTCCATTAACATCTGCTTTTGCAAGTAGTAAGGTCTACCACATACCTATTCATGATGAAGTAGAGCGAGGACTTCACGCATTTTTAGAACGAGCTTTTAAAGAGGCGGAAGAAAACTATGCAGAGGCGATTATTTTAGACATCCATACGCCGGGCGGTTTCGTGAATGCAGCTGGTGATATTGCTATGCTAATGGATGCAACGGATATACGTAAAATTGCGTATATTAACAAAGATGCGCATTCAGCAGGTGCCTTTTTAGCCTTACATGCGGATGAAATCTATATGGTGCCAAGTGGAACGATCGGGGCGGCTGCAGTTATTGATTCAGCAGGAAATGCAGCAGACTTAAAGGCTCATAGTGCATGGGTTGCTCAAATGGAAGCAGCTGCAGAATCGAAAGGTCGCAATCCAATCTATGCACGAGCAATGGCTGATGTATCTGTTGATTTACCAGAATTTCGAGCAGGAAAAGGGAAATTATTAACTTTATCTGCCTCGGAGGCAAAAAAAGTTAAATATTCTAATGGGACGGTTTCGAATTTCCAAGATCTTTTAGAAAAAACGCAATTAAATGGTAGTGATATCGTTCCAATTGAACCTACTTTTGCTGAAAAACTTGCTCGTTTTATTACGAATCCGATTATAGTTCCGATTTTATTGTCGATTGCAAGTTTGGGACTTGTAGTTGAGCTATATTCGCCAGGTTTTGGTGTTCCAGGTATAATGGGATTGTCAGCACTTGGATTATTTTTCTTCGGTCATATGGTGGCAGGCTTGGCAGGTTATGAAGCATTACTTTTATTTATTGTAGGCTTAGCGCTTGTTGTAGCGGAATTTTTTGTCCCGGGAGGTATTGTTGGTATTTTCGGCGGTGTGCTAATATTACTAAGTCTAATACTGGCAGGTGCAAACATGATGCAAATGATTATAGCGATTTTCATTGCGCTTGTTGTAGCGATAATAGGGATGGTGATCCTGATGAAATTTTTTGGTAAAAAAATGCATGTTTTAAACAAGCTAGTCTTGATGGATGCGACAACAACGGAAGAGGGCTATGTATCTAACGTGAATCGCACAGAGCTGCTCGGAAAAGTAGGTACAACGGTTACGCCACTTCGTCCGGCAGGTACAATGCTATTTGGTAGTGAACGCATTGACGTAGTATCGGAAGGTGGCTATGTTGATGCTGGGAAACATGTAGAAGTTATTAAAGTAGAGGGCTCACGTATTGTTGTGAGACGAACAGAAGAAGAGATGGAGGAATAGCAAATGGGAATTGATTTAGCTTTAATAGGTCCAATTGCAGGGCTAGTCATATTATTTATTGTTGTCGCGGTATTCTTTACCTTTGTACCAGTGGCGCTGTGGATTTCTGCTCTTGCTGCAGGTGTCCGCGTTAGTATTTTCACTTTAATCGGTATGCGATTACGTCGTGTAATCCCGTCACGAATTGTGAACCCATTAATTAAAGCGCATAAAGCAGGTTTGCCTGTGACGATTAATCAACTAGAAAGCCACTATTTAGCTGGTGGTAATGTAGACCGAGTTGTCAATGCGTTAATCGCAGCTCATCGTGCAAATATCGAGTTAACATTTGAACGTTGTGCGGCAATTGATTTAGCGGGTCGTGATGTATTAGAAGCTGTACAAATGTCTGTTAACCCGAAAGTTATTGAAACACCATTTATTGCGGGTGTTGCTATGAACGGGATCGAAGTAAAAGCGAAGGCACGTATTACAGTGCGCGCAAACATTGAACGTTTAGTCGGTGGTGCTGGTGAAGAAACGGTTATTGCCCGTGTAGGTGAGGGGATCGTTTCTACAATTGGTAGCGCCTCTAGTCATACGACAGTTCTTGAAAATCCTGATATGATTTCTCAAACTGTATTAGCAAAAGGCTTAGATTCTGGAACAGCATTTGAAATCTTATCAATCGATATTGCGGACGTTGATATCGGCAAAAACATTGGTGCTGAATTACAAATTGAACAAGCACAAGCTGATAAAAACATTGCCCAAGCGAAAGCTGAAGAACGTCGTGCAATGGCTGTAGCGAACGAGCAAGAAATGATTGCACGCGTACAAGAGATGAAGGCAAAAGTAGTAGAAGCAGAAGCTGAAGTACCACAGGCAATGGCAGAAGCTTTACGTTCGGGTAATCTTGGTATTATGGACTATATGAATTACCGCAACATTCAAGCAGATACAGCTATGAGAGACTCCATTTCTAAAGTAAGCTCAGATAAATCAGAAACAAATGGACCTAACGAATAAAAAACTGAAAGGAGCAGTACTAATAAATGGAACAATTAATTATATTTGTGATAATTGCCATAGTCAGCTCTATTTTCGGTAAAGCAAAGAAGAAAGAACAAAAACCAATGCCTCCTTTTAATAAGGATTCTCATGTTGATCCTCCTATTACAGAAAAAGCAGAGATGTCTTCAGAGCAACGTCCTGCTTCTAAATCACAGAGCTTTGAAGATTTTGCACGTGAATTTTTAGGTGATTGGAAAAATGAGCAATCTAAAGTGGAAGAGCCGAAAAAATTTGTCGAAGAAACAGTGAGTAAGGAAGTTCCAAGCTATGCAGCTCCACCGTTAATCCCGACTGAGAAAGTAAGTCGTACAACGAATAGAGAAAGTATCGGTCGTTTGGCAGCTGAGAAAAAAGTTGTGGGAGTAGCTGAATCTCAATCTGCTTTTCAATTGCCAAAATCAAAAAAATCATTAATGCAGGCTGTTGTAATGGCAGAAGTTTTAGGTCCTCCAAAAGCAAAAAGAAAATAACTAGCATGTCCTCCTTTTTCGATGCATATATTGCCGAAGAAGGAGGCATTTTTTATGAGAAAACTATTTCAATTAACGCCACTACTTGAATTATTACAATATGAAACATTAAAAATCATTGGCCCATATCGTTTTCTACATGCTGATGCTTCATCATGCTCTTTTATTTATGCAGACTATCATATTACTGTGCGTGGGAAATCGGTGGAAATTAATGCTCTTAAAGAAGAAATGCTTCATCTTTCTGTAGAGGATTTGCAGGAGCTTCATCTGAAAATGACAAAGGATATGGGTGTGAGCGATAATGTGGAATAATCGGCCAATTATCATACGTATAAAGCGCCATGAAAATGTTCATCCTTTTATTCAAGCATTGCATGCACAACATGTGCCATTAAAGCGGATTGTCTTTCGTGAGCAAGAGGTTGCTTTTGAAACAACGATGCATTATCTACCAAAGATACGCCGTGTACGTAGACGTTACCGACTTAAAATGGCTGTCTATTATTCAGATGAGCTTCAAGTTTTACGAGCGCAGCTTTGGACTTTGCTTGGCCTAGCGTTGATGATATTAATACCATTGCTATGTGCACAGGTTATTTGGCGTATTGATATTAAAGCGGCAACGCCAGAGTTAGAGGCACGTCTAGGAAAGACCTTTCAAGATACATTTCAACTAGAAACACCCATTTCTAAAAAAGACTTACCCTCAGATGCTGTCATTCGACAGAAGCTATTAGAAGGGCATCGAGATCTTTCTTGGGTGCATATTGAAAAGCATGGTGGACGTGTAACTTTACGACCTCAGGAATCCCCGAAACAAACTAAACAAACGAATGAGAAACTAGCGACGCATTTAGTGGCAACAAAAGGTGGTGTTATTACCCACTTTAATATTCAAAATGGTGAACGTAAAATTTCAGTCAACGATACTGCTTACGAAGGTGATGTTCTCGTAAGTGGTGTAATTGAAAGTGGTGAAGATCAAGTCTTTGTTGGAGCAAAGGGAGAGGTCTACGCTGATTATTGGCTCGAATGTTCATTTAAAATTCCGAAAAAGCTAACGATGGAAACGCTACAACAGAAGCAGTGGCGTGTATTAGTGAAAGGCATTCATCAAGAAAAAGAAAAAGTTGACTATGTACAAAAGAAAGATTTACCAAGCTGGCTCGATCCGTATGTTTCAATTGTTGAAGAGCAGAACACTAAAAAAGTGCAAGTAGAGCTTGATGAATCCAAAATAGATTCATTGCTCATACCATTACTTCATGAAAAGGTAATACGTTCATTACCTGCTAAAACGGTTATAAAAAAAGAAAACCTTTTACAGGTAAAGTGGGGGGATGGTACAGTTGAAGGGAAAGTTCTATTTTTAGTCAATGAAAACATTGCCAGTCCAATACAAGGCCCACAAGGAGAATGATTATGTCAGAACATTTAACTGTATTACAAGTGGATAATCCAAACGAAGCGGTTATGCTACTCGGAATTTCCGATGCAAATATGAAGTTAATCGAAGAGGCACTACAAGTCCACATTATTACACGTGGTGAACAAATTCAGCTTGCTGGTGAAGAGGATGCAAAGGAACAAGCGACATTCCTTTTACATGCTCTTCTAAAGGTCATTCGTAAAGGAATTAATATTGATCAGCGTGATGTTGCAACTGCTATTGAAATGACACAAAAAGGAACGATTGAATATTTTGCAGAACTTTATGATGAAGAAATTGCACGCACGACGAAAGGAAAGCCTATTCGTGCAAAAACAATCGGTCAACGAGAATACATACAAGCAATCCGTCATAAAGACGTTGTTTTTGGTATCGGTCCAGCTGGTACTGGGAAAACGTATTTAGCGGTAGTCATGGCAACGCAGGCGCTAAAAAATGGGCACGTTAAGCGTATTATTTTAACACGCCCTGCAGTAGAGGCAGGAGAGTCTCTAGGCTTTCTTCCGGGGGATTTGAAGGAAAAGGTAGATCCTTATTTACGACCTCTTTATGACGCTTTAAACGATATTTACGGGACAGAACAAACTCAAAGACTTATTGAACGAGGAACAATTGAAATTGCACCTTTAGCGTATATGCGTGGCCGTACATTAGACGACGCCTTTGTTATTTTAGATGAAGCTCAAAATACGACACATCAGCAAATGAAGATGTTTTTAACGCGTCTAGGCTTTGGCTCAAAAATGGTCATTACAGGCGACAAAACACAAATGGACCTACCGAAAAATACGGAATCTGGGTTAATCGTAGCAGAACGCACACTAAAGTATGTAAAATCAATACATTTCCAAATTTTAGAACAAGGCGATGTAGTACGCCACCCAATCGTAGCAAAAATCATCAAAGCCTACGAAGAACAGCAACTTTAGAATTGCGCTATGCGTAATTCTAAAGTCTGCACCGAAAGTGGAGTGAAACGGAACGACAGGTGCAACGGTTTTAAAAAGTCTGCACCGAAAGTGAAGCGAAACGTAGCGACAGGTGCAACAGAGTTAGAGTAAATGCGACGGGTATAAAAATTAACAAACGTGAAAATACTTGGAAAATGGAAAAATTTGTGACAGCTATACAATTTGTATAGCTGTTTTTTTGCTTTCTTATACATTTTTCGGGAAAAATGTTTTTTGAATTGGTATGATAGTAGATAGATAGAGGAGGTGCCGGATGGAGAAACAATTAAAAAAATTTACAGAACTTATTGGCTTCCGCTACTTTTTAATTGTCGTTCTCATCTTAACAGGAGCCCTACAATTTACTTTTATGTATGGCAATGTTAAAGGTGTTACATATGATTTTAAACCATTACAACTAGCGCCTGAAACAGTACGATCTACTAAAACGATAGAAGATACTTATAAAACACAACAGGAACGAGAAAAAGCAGCGAATGCGGTTGAGCCAGTCTATCAATTTTCTGCGGATGTTGCTAAGCAGCGAGCTGCGATTGTAACGTCTTTATTTGACTATGTTCTCGACGTAAAGGCGGATGTTGAGAGTAGCAAAGAACCTATTCCGATTGCCGACCAAGTGGCGAAGCTGCGCAAAAAGTTTGAATCCATTGATTCAGAGCAAATGCCAATTATCTTTACTGATTCACAGCTAGAGGGTTTGTTAGTACAAAGTGAAGCAGATTTAAAAAGAACAAGTACGCAACTATCAAAATCTGTGCAGGAATATTTGCAAAAATCTATTCGATCAGAAAATGTGTTTGCGGGTCAAAATGATTTTGAGACAAAAATTCGTGGACAACGAGGATATCCGGATAAAATATTTAATACGGTAGTTTTAATTGGACGTACTAGTATTATCGAAAATGAGACGATAAATGAAGAACAAACGAAAATTCGAAAGGATCAAGCGAAGGAATCGGTTGAACCAACTCGAATTCTTCAAGGTCAAATCATCGTACAGGAAGGTCAAATTATTGATAATGAGGCGTTTCGTCAATTAGAACTTCTAGGTATGGTGAGTAATAAAGCATCGATGAAACCGATTGCAGGGCTGATTATTTTAATACTTTTGGAAATGACGTTCATGTTTGTTTTATTTGAACGTTTGGATACAGATGAGCACAAGAAACGTAATGCGTTGTTGGTGACAGTAATTGTTTATGGTTTATCCATCTTGCTGATGAAATTTATAAGCCTAGTTTCTAGTGGCTTCGATGTTACGGTTGCCTTCCTTTTCCCAACAGCTTTGGCAACAATGCTTGTACGGCTATTAGTGGATGACCGTGCTGCGGTACTTATTACGGTTATGACAGCGGCATCTGCGGGTGTTATTTTTCAGGAGGGTTATTCATCTGTTATGCAGATGGAAATTACACTGTATATAATTTTTGGAGGCTTTGCGAGCTTATTCTTTTTGGGGAGTATGGAAAAGCGTTCGCATATTTTACATGCTGTAGGTGTTATCGGGCTAGTAAATATGTCGTTTATCGCATTTTATTTACTGATGACACAATCTACTTACGGTTTGTCAGAGTTGGTGTATTACTTTATAGCGGCGTTGATATCGGCTCTATTATCAGGTGCTCTTACAATGGGTCTTTTACCATTCTTTGAATCAGCGTTTAGTTTATTGTCGTCGCTACGTTTAATTGAATTATCGAACCCAAATCATCCGTTGCTGAAAAAATTACTAATGGAGGCTCCAGGAACATATCATCATAGTGTAATGGTGGCGAACTTAGCGGAGGCGGCATGTGAGGAAATTGGAGCGGATGGATTACTGGCTCGTGTAGGATGCTATTATCATGATATTGGCAAAACGAAGCGTCCTGCCTTTTTCATCGAGAATCAAATGTCTGGTGTTAACCCACATGATTCATTGCCTCCAGAAAAAAGCGCGGAAATTATCATCGCACATACAACTGATGGAGCTGAAATGCTAAAACGTTATAAGATGCCACAGGAAATTATCGATATTGCCTTGCAGCATCACGGATCTAGTCTGTTAAAGTTCTTCTACTTTAAAGCGAAGGAAGAAGGAAAATGTTTAGATGATACAAAGTACAGATATCCAGGTCCGAAGCCACAAACGAAGGAAGCGGCAGTTATTAGTGTTGCAGATAGTGTTGAGGCAGCGGTTCGATCGATGAAGGAACCGAATGCAGAGAAAATTAAAAAGTTGGTACGAGCGATTATAGATGATCGAGTACAAGACAATCAATTTGATGAATGCGATATTTCAATAAAAGAGTTAAAATGTATAGAGCGAGTACTTTGTGAAACGTTGAATGGAATTTTCCACTCACGAATTGAATATCCAAAGGCAGATAAGTAGGAGGATCTATGATTTTAACAATTGATTTTACAGATGAAACAAATGAAGTGGCTGCTGAGCATATGGAGCTTGTTGAAAAGCTTTTACAGCATGCAGCGAAAGTAGAGAATATTGAACCGGAAACAGAAGTGTCAGTGACGTTTGTTACAAATGAAGCGATTCAAGAAATAAACCGAGAATATCGTGACAAGGATCAGCCGACAGATGTTATCTCGTTTGCCCTTGAGGAGTTAGGTGAGGGAGAAATAGAAGTAACATTTGAAGGGATGCCCCGTGTGTTAGGAGATATTATTATTTCAACGGATCGTACAAAAGAACAAGCTGAGGAATATGGGCATACATTTGAACGAGAATTAGGCTTTTTAGCGGTTCACGGTTTCTTACATCTACTTGGTTATGATCATATGGTGCCGGAAGATGAAAAGGTGATGTTCGGTAAGCAGGATGAGATTTTACAATCTTTCGGCTTAGGACGAGAATAAATGAATGTTCGCAAATTCGTACGCTCTTTTGGGTATGCCTTTAAAGGTATTCTTACAGCCTGTGCTGAGCAAAATTTTATATCCCACTTGCTAAGTGCGGGAATAGTTTTGATTGCTGGCTATTTTACGGAGTTATCACGTATGGAATGGTATATTGTGTTGCTATTAATAGCACTAATGTTTGCACTTGAAATGATTAATACTGCAATTGAACGAGTAGTAGATTTAGCTTCACCTACTATCCATCCACTTGCTAAGCAGGCAAAAGATCTTGCAGCAGGCGCAGTACTTGTATTTGCGATATTCAGTGCTATAATCGGATTACTCATATTTATACCGAAATGGTTTTAAAAATATTACTAGGTCATGAAGTAGTAGCTATTGTGCTGGAGAATTATGGTTATTAGGTTCGTCACCAAAAGTTAAGTGAGGACATTTGTTAATCCATGCTATAAGTTGATTGTAGTGGAGGCTGGGCGACTCCTTGGGGATCAGCAATAGAGGAACGAAGGCTAAAAGCATCACATCCTGTGATAACGCCTTCGTGACCAACATCGTGTTGGCCCGAGACCATGGAGCGCAAGCGAAGCGGCTCATCGGACGCGCCCAGGAAAGCGCCCAGCCGGAACGGAAATCAACCCACGTTATGGTGATGAGCTATTTTTTATTTTATGTAGAGGAGAACATTAATGACAATTGATATGCATGCATTACTAGAAGAATCAAAAAAAGCGCGTGAAAAGGCTTATGTACCTTATTCAAAATTTAAAGTTGGCGCGGCGATTTTAACGAAAAATGGAGAGGTTATTCATGGCTGCAACATTGAAAATGCTGGCTATAGTATGACCAATTGTGCTGAACGTACAGCATTTTTCAAAGCCGTGTCAGAAGGTATTTATGATTTTGAGGCGATCGCTATTGTAGCTGATACGGATGGACCATGTGCGCCATGCGGAGCTTGTCGTCAAGTGATGATGGAATTTTGCAAACCATCTATGCCTGTATATTTAACAAACTTAAAAGGTGATGTCACGGTAACGTCTGTAGGCGAATTACTACCGTTTGCATTTACAACGGAGGATTTAGAGAATGCTGGAAAATAACAATGGCTATAAGTCAGGTTTTATCTCCATAATCGGGCGACCAAATGTAGGAAAATCAACATTTTTAAACCGTGTCATTGGTCAAAAAATTGCGATTATGAGTGATAAACCACAAACAACACGAAATAAAGTACAAGGTGTACTAACAACAAATGATAGCCAAATGATTTTTATAGATACACCAGGAATCCACAAGCCGAAACATAAGCTAGGGGATTTTATGCTAAAGGTTTCTAAAAATACTTTGCGTGAAGTGGATGTTATTATGTTCATGGTAAATGCAGAGCAGAAACTTGGAAAGGGTGACGAATTCATCCTTGAAATGCTGGCGGGTAATCCAACGCCTGTCTTCCTAGTGATTAATAAAATCGATCAAATTCATCCTGATGAATTAATAGGGATTATTGAAAGCTACAAAGAGCGTTATGACTTTGCGGAAATAGTTCCGATTTCAGCGTTACAAGGGAATAATGTAGAAAATTTATTAACTACATTAACGAAATATTTACCAGAGGGGCCACAATATTACCCAGCAGATCAAGTAACAGATCATCCTGAGCGTTTTATTATTTCAGAGTTAATTCGTGAAAAAGTGTTACATTTAACGCGTGAAGAAATACCTCATTCCATTGCTGTTGTTATTGATAAAATTCGCCGTGATGAGGAAAACGAAGATAAAATTCGTGTAGCAGCAACGATTATTGTGGAAAGGGATTCTCAAAAAGGGATCGTCATTGGTAAACGTGGAGCGCTACTAAAAGAAGTAGGGATACGTGCAAGAAAAGATATTGAAATGCTTCTTGGTTCAAAAGTGTATTTAGAGCTTTGGGTTAAGGTACAAAAGGATTGGCGAAATAAATCAACACATTTACGTGACTTCGGTTTCCGTGATGATGAATATTAACTTATTTCAGCGGCTGTACTAACATCAGCTGAAATAGAGGAACTCAGTCTAAGAACGTCACGTCCCGTGGCAACGTCTGAGTGACCAACATCATATTGGCCTAAAGCCTCTGGCAGATGTCACGGAATTATGCCGAGGCATAATTGATGAGATATGCTGTAAACACAAAACAACTTTACAACATTCCTATCTGTCGCTGTAGTTTTAAATGGAGCTGTCCAATAATTTATTGGACAGCTCTATTTTCACTTCTATTTGGACACCCGCTGATAGAAGTGAAAGCCTCCGGCGGATGTCACGGAATCGGAAAGGAGTTAATAAAGGGGTTAGCCTAAAATCATCGCATCCATGCGATAACGGCTAACTGACCTGCATCGGTAAAAACGCCACGTCCTGTGGCATTACCGAAATGACCGACATCGTGTCGGCCCTCACGCAGGCCAAAGCACAAAGCCGATTCCGGACGCATTGTTTATCTGCGCGACAGCGGCAATTATGCCGAGGCATAATTGATTGCAAAGGTTGAAAAGGAGGGGAATCGATGCTTCATAAATGGGAAGGGATTGTCCTAAAGGTACGTGCCTATGGAGAATCAAATAAAATTGTAACATTACTAACGAGAGAAGCAGGAAAGGTTGCAACGATGGCTCGGGGAGCGAAGAAGCCTTCCAGTAGGTTAGCATCTGTGACACAGCCATTTACGTATGGCATGTTTATGGTACAGCATCATACCGGTATGGGGACATTGCAACAAGGAGAGCATCTAAATTCAATGCGTCATATTCGTGAGGATATAATGGCAACGGCCTATGCAAGTTATATAATGGAACTTGTTGAGCGTGTAGTAGAAGAGGGAAAACCTGAGCCACTTGCATTTGATGTGCTCCTTCAAGCATTACAAGCAATTGAGGAAGGTTACGACCCGGAGGCTATTACATTGTTCGTTGAATGGAAAATGCTGCCCTATACTGGCGTGCAGCCTATTTTACATGCTTGTGCTGCTTGTGGTGCAGTAGACGGAGAATTTGCATTTTCTTTTGTCCAGGGAGGTTTTTTGTGTCATCGTTGTTATCATCATGATCCTTATATCATTCGATTAACACCGACTCAGCTTAAGCTTATCCGAATGTTCTATACTGTACCGATTGACCAGATTGGGAAATTAGAATTAAAAAAGGAAACAAAATATTTTATTAAAAAAATAATTACAACAATTTACGAGGAACAAACAGGAATTCGTTTTAAGACTAAAAAATTTATCGAACAGCTTGAAAGAACGCCTGAATTTCAGCTAAGAACGAGTGCTGATCAAGAAAAAACGCCAGAAGATCATTAATATTGATCTTCTGGCATTTTTACATTAATAATCTTCTGAATCATCCATGAAACCGTAAGAAACAGCCCATTTATTAGCGATTTTTAGAAAGTCAATATATAGATAAGCAGTTTCACCATTTTTACCTGTAATATGTAAAATAGATGTACCTTCTGCTAATGGTGTAACATTTACTTGCTTATCCTTTATTGTAGCTTTCACAGTTGCTGGCTCAGAATTAAATTTTTCTAAGGCAACATGTGTTGGTTCAAACGATAGATAGCTACTTGAAATCGTTAACTCATCTGTAACTTGATACAAATCAATACTACGCACGAAATCATATGTATCGACAATAGCAGCCATTGTTTGTTGTTGAGTACCGTTAGTGAAAGTAAGCATATACTGCCCATTTTTAAAGATAGAAAGTGTAGCAGAGTTATTCGTTGATTTAAAATTATATAATTCAGGAGATAAGGCTTGACCATCTGCAGTTTGAATACTTACATTAGTAGGAACAAATTTTAAATTACTTTCCTTTAAGTTGAACGGTAAGTTTTCTGCATAATCCTCTTCTTTCACTTTTTGAAGTGTTGTTTGTAGCTTCCCGTTTACATTCTTCACATTTACTAAGTAAAAGACATCCAAAAATTCTTCAGTATCTTCTTTAAAGCCCGTAATAACTAATTTTCCCGTGCCTTCTTTTAGCGGTTTAATTGTAATGGACTCTGTCATATAATCTTCTTCATCTTCAACCCATGTAAAGATATCCTCTGCAGGCTTAATGCCGCCATAAGAAGCATAGATATAGTCTTGCTTAAATTGACTAGCAAAAACTGTGACGTTGCCTTGAGCTTTTTCAGCACGTACAACAAAAAGTGCTAATTGGGAGCGTTTTACATTAGTTTGTGGTCCAAAGGTAGTAGGGGTTGTACCTTTTGTGATGGTGTTGGCAAAAAGCGTTTTTATATATGGTTCGTATTCACTGCCTTCATTGACATCATAGAAAGGAATGTTAATGCCGTTTGTAATTGGTAATTTAAAACCTTTCACAATCATTTTTGACATTTGTCCACGTGTAATATTTTTAGTTGGGTTGAAATAGCCATTGGTTCCGCTAATAATACCTGCATTTGCTAAAGCAGCAATCGCACCATAATTTGCATCGCCAGGTTTTATATCCTTAAAATTAGGATTTTTCACATGAACCGTATCAAGCTTTAAAACACCAGCTAAAATTTTTGCAGCTTGTGTACGAGTAATTGAATTCTCAGGTTTAAATGTGCCATCAGGGTAGCCTGATATAATGCCGCGTTGAGCTAAGTTAATAATAGCTTGACCTTCCTCACTTGACACATTTTTTACATCAGAGAATCCCGATGCAGCATGTGCTGGGGGTGCAATGACAATAGCGCTTGTTGCTAGTGCTGATGCCATAGCGATGTGATAAAAACGATTGCTCTTCAAATAAATTTCCTCCAAAGTACATAAAAAAATTTTATAGCTAGGACCTACCTATTACAACGGGCTGAATGTAATAGGTTGGAATCTCCATGAATTGTTAAATTATTGTTATTTAACATTTAGGATTAACTACAATACTTTATTTATATCAAAATGACGAAGATGAGAATAGAGGGAATTTTATGATGTTAAAAATTAACATGGATAAAATACTTGTTCATCAACATGAATGAATAGTATTTCTGACTCGACTGGTGTGCTTTTAAGGCCGAACAATGAGCTGTTTAGGGATAGGGGATTTGTCTCTGATCTATCGTACCAATCAATAAAATATGTATTAACAAATGTCATCTCGACTTTTGGTGGTGAGATAAAAGTTGGGTGAAATATATATAAATGATTAATTTTCAATGTTCCATAATGTAAAAATGAGTAGTTATTTTTCTGAATGGTAATATTTATCTATTAGTGTTGGATTTTTGCTAATGGTATTAGGACAAATTAAGTAATTCTTTATGATTTACAGAAATATTATTTAATGAGATAAATTTAACTATAAATTATAAATATACGCTAATATACGCTTTTTAGTCCTTTGTATAGGACTTTATATCTTTTTTTATTTAAAATTAATAATTGTTGCCAAAGGAATTTTTTTTGGATATAAATTACTAATTTTATAATAGTTTTTAACGTAAAAATAGTAGTAACTATCCATGTAAATTCCATAAACTAGTTGAAAAGGTGTTTTAATCTATGATATTGTAAATGATATAGATGAATGTTAACTTCTTTCAGCGTGGGTCCAAACATCTGTACCTGACGTTACGCTTTTGGTACAAAAGACATCCGCTGAAATATAGGAACTCAGTCTAAAAAGGCCGCGTCCTGTGGCAACAACTGAGTGACTAATATCGTGTTGTAGCTGCCGCTACGTTGACACTACGCTTTCGCACAGACAAAACACGTTGCTGTCGCTACGTTGGCACTACGCTTTCGCGCAAAAAATATCTGCTGCTGCCGCTACGTTAGCACTACGCTTTCGCGCAAAAATTATTTGTTGCCTAAAGCCTCCGGACGCAATTATGCCGAGGCATAATTGATGAACAACGCAGTCTTATCGAAGAAGGAGGGAGTCACATAATGCTTGGACATTGCGTATGTGGCAGAAAATATGCTAAGAAAAGTGACGTTAAGTATTGATGAAGTTGAAGCCAATGATATTTTAGCTGAAGATATTTTTTCTGATTATCGTTTATTAGCTAAAAAAGATCTAGTTTTAACGGAGCGGATTATTGTCTTACTTAAACTTAGAAAAGTAGACGAACTATCTGTATATTTACCAACTGATTCAGTCCGAATTGTTCATGATTTGAGTGTTCAGCGTACAAGAGATTACGAGGATGTATTTGCACCTCTGATGGATAAAAAGGATGAGGTAGATGAGTATAAAGATACGGTAAAAAATCTTTTTATGACTACATTAGAGAATGTTGTGCATGAATTGCGCTATGGTCAAATTTTAAAAAGCACCCAAGATACTGCTTATGTACGAGGTATTTTTGAACAAATTTTTGAAAAAAAACATCGCTATGAATTACTCATGAGATTAAAAGAATGGGATGAGTATTCTTTTGTTCATTCATTTGATGTTTTCGTTTTAGGTACAATTTTTGCGCGTTATTTAGGTTTAACCGATATTGAAACGCTAGCAAGGGGCTATTTGTTCCACGATATTGGGAAGGTATTTATCCCGCAAGACATATTAAATTTAAAACGAAAATTATCAGAAGATGAGTTTGACATTGTTAAAACTCATACGACTAAAGGTTATGAGTTACTCATAGAAAATGGGGAAGACGATATTGCCTATTTAGCACGTGATCATCATGAACGTTTTGCCGGTAAAGGTTATCCAAATCAGCTTTGTGAGGATGATATGTGTGAGGGGGTTCAATTACTGCAAATTATAGATGTTTATTCCGCTATGACATCAAAGCGTGTATATCATTCGGGATATGCTGCAACAGATGCATTAGCTGTTTTATATCGTGATCGACATTTATATAACGAGAAATTTATGCATAAATTTGTAGAGTGCCTAGGGATTTATCCTGTCAACTCAGTCGTTCAATTATCGGATAATCGAAGTGCACAAGTAGAACTTGTCTATGATTTATTCCCAACGTTACCTAAAGTTAAATTGCTGGATGAACAAAAGTCAATGATTTTACCTTTAAATTATAGTGTGAAAATTGCGAAAATGATTGATTACCGTGCTAACAGCTTTGAAGAAATTTTTAACTTATTTATAGAACAATTAATTCGCTGTGACGAAAATAGCTTAAGAGTCTATTTTAATAAATTAATAGATCATTTACATCCTAAAGAAATTATTTTAAAAATATTTTTACCTGCCTTTCGAATTCTACGTTTATTAACAAGAGAAATTCAAACGGACATGACAAAATACAGGAATTCTATTAATATATTAAAGAAACTATTAGAAGATCAATTACATGTATTGTATATGGATTATCAGCATGAGAAAACAACTATATTAGTTGTGGAAACTTCACTTCGTGAAAATTTCTTCATAAAACTTGTGCAAAGTATTTTGTATATTGATAAAATTGTGCCGTTTTTTATTAATCCAGATGATGAACGGCGCATTACGCAATTAATGGAACATTGTAACGTAAATATAGCTTACTTTATTGGAGATGAGCTTACAGTCGATAAGAGAGTTCGCCCAATGGGAGAAGGAACATTCCTTTTTTATTCGCTTGTAGATATTGAAGAATTACTTATTAGCTTAGTAGGCATGGAAATGAAAAGGTTTTCATTTGAGGAGAAGATGCAAGAGCGTTTGTTTTCATTGTTAAAAACATAAAATAAGGGTTCTAAGTCAAATGTTGGGGTGTACAAATCTTTCAGCACGTTAACCCAGATGAACCCCGATTTCTTTATACTTTAAATTTAATAAGATTTTTG
>NZ_JBIWFQ010000049.1:0-24649 GCF_044763105.1 Lysinibacillus sp. NPDC096212
TGCCCTGTATATTTGTTTTGGTTTCTTTTGTACGTTTTGCCAATCCTTTAAAATGCATGGTTTCGATGTACACCTCATCGCCAAGAGACAAGATTTTATTTGCTAACGCACCATGTTTTTCTTTGATGTAGGAAGCTTTCTTTCTATATAATTCTTTTATTTGTTTTTTTGTTTTTTGATAGTTTTTACTATATGTCTAACGGAGTTTGACGCCATGTTTTATAGTACCATCCTTTTTGAAATTGTTAGGATTGGTACTTCTACGACTTCTATCTAACTTGCGTAATAAATGTCTTTTTTGTTTCTCCAATAAAGGTACTTCTGGAGCAAGTTGTTGCATGAAAACTGTTTCTTCTGAAACAACCGCAATGGTAGAAGGACCAATGTCAATACCTACTCGTTTTTGTTTTTGATAGGAATGCCGAAAGGCTCCTGTAGATGGAATTCTCTTTATAGGAGGAATCCCCTCCATCACAAGTTGTACGTAAAAAGTATGTATGCCACGAATCTCTTTTTTGACTAAACGACAATATTTAATGGTATGAAGAGCAAGGGATTCTTTTACAAACAAATCTTGTTTGCGAATACGAACAGAAAGGGTTAATCCATTCCAATAGACAATATTCTCTTTAAATCGAATGCCTGCTTTATTAGATTTCCCTTCTACAGAATGAAGCATTCCGTAACGTTTAAAGTGTGCTTTGCTCCCTTTAAATAGAACATCTTGAACCGCTTTCCAGACAGTAGAGGCGATCTTCTGAGAAGTATTGCTATCTATATGTTTTTTATAGTTATGTTGATGCTTTTTAATATACGCATGCAGTTGATATTCACTTAACCCAAAAGATTGACGAATGGTATCTAATTCATTTGCAGTCTGCTTCAATTCTTTTGTATCATTAGATTTTTTCGCTTTTTGGTAGCAACGTAATTGTTTTCGATAGTGTTTTGATTCTTGCATTAAAGTATATTGTTTTACTGCATAAGACAAAGTTATATTATAGAGTGTACGGGCAATTTCAAAACGTTTTAATAGAATATCCTTTTGCCATGTATCTATAAGTAACTTGAGTTCTATAACAAAACAATCTTTCTTCCCTTTCGTCATTACCCGTCACTCCTTTCTTTTTTTGATTATTCACAATATACAACATAAACATATGTTCTATAAAGAAAAAAGCACTTCATTCCTCCCACCTCTGAAGGAGTGGGCTTCCTGAAGCTCAATTCTGTGAATGGAAAACATTGATCGACCTCAGTTCGAGGTTAAATCAACTTTGAAGTGGCCAACGGGTTATTATAAAAGGACAGCATTTAACAGTGCTGTGAAACTAAGAACTTACTACAAATCGTGTTCTAGGCTTAGTAGTGAATCACGATTGATTGCTTAAATAAAGACAAGTTAAATGGTATTATAATGAAAGATTGGTATATTGATAATAAGCTAAATATGAGATTGAGAAGCGAGGTATTATAAATGGAAATTAGAAAGCCGAACAACTTAGAACTAGAAGAAATAATAGCTCTTTCACCACAAGCTTTATTTGATGGTACACTGGGCGGAGTAAGAGCAACAAATGAAAAAGTTTTAAACTTAATTGAACCTCTTCTTAAAAAAGGATGCTACTATTTGATAGCAACAGAGAATAATGAGTTAATGGGATGGATCCTAATTGGGGAAAATAAAGACCAATTTACGGAACAATTAAACGGGTTTATTTATGAGCTATTTGTAAAAGAGACATATAGAGGTAGAGGTATTTCCAAAGAATTAATGAATATTGCCATTGAACAATTGAGGAGGGAAGGATACTCTGAAGTTAGACTTAGTGCTTACGCAGGGAATAATGCTATTAAGCTATACGAAAAAATGGGATTTAGTTTAAGAACAATAAGTATGAAATTACAGTTATAAAAGTAGTTTGGCTTATTTAAAACTAAAAGACAATGACTAAGCGCTCATTAAAACGTGATATGCGCCCTGTTATTTACAAATTGAAAATTAACTAGTGCTTGTAGTGTATAGAAAAGAATTCTACCATTGCGCAAAAGAAACCCAGGTACTCATTAATTTTAAGCTTGGGCTTTTAGAGGCAGGTTATGGAAAAACCTTTTTACAAACTTGATAGGCGATGATAGTATATACTAGGCGATAATTTCAAGAGGAGAGAATTCCTTCCTAGCCACAGGATATTCTCCTTAGATATTTCGTTAATTAAAGAACGACAGAAGGTATAGTAAATAAAGTGACAAATCTAATGTATGTATTTTGTTTAATAGTGTGGGGGCTTAATTTTATTGCAGTGAAAATTCAAGGAACGCCAGTAAGCTTAGAATTATCTTTGACTTATCGGCTAGTTATTACTGCATTTTTATTTATTGCCCTAGTATTGTTTCTTAAGCCGAAAGGGGTACCTACAAAGAAAGATATACCCTTTATCATTGTGTTTGGCATTTGTAATTTTGCTTTAAGTTATTTATGCCTATATTACGCAACAATATTAAGCTCAGCAGCAATTGTAACATTAATCTTTTCATTAAAAGTGATATTGACGCCGCTAGCTCTTCGTATTTTCTTAAAAGAGCAACTACATCCTCGTGTATTATTGGGAGGGCTACTAGGGGTGTTTGGTGTTTGTGTTCTCATTTATCCTTCTTTAAGTAATTTTTCTAGCTTATCTGTTTTAAAAGGCATAATGATTGCACTTTTAGGTACAGTGCTTACAGCAATTGGTGATGTAAGTTCTGCAAGGAATGCCAGAGTAAAGATTGATCCTATTTATTCGAATGCTATTGGTTTCGCTGTAGGAAGTATTTTAATGTCTATAATTGTATTGTCACAGGGACAAAAGATCATCATTCCTACATCAATAACATACATATCTGCTTTACTGTACTTAACATTGATCGCATCTTTCCTAGCATGGCTATTTTATTTAAAACTTGTTGAAAGAATTGGTGCTGCCAAAAGCGGGTACATGGTAGCTTTATTTCCGGTAATTGGAGGGATAGCTTCTGTTCTAATTGGTGAATCACCGCTTTCAATATATTTGATAATAGGATGTCTATCTAGCTGTATAGGTGCAGCTATAGCTTTAGGATTTAGAATTCCCCGTAAAATTAAACAAACGTAAATCAAGACAATGGGGACCATGTAAATGATAAAAGAAATATGATGACAGTAAACCGCTCAGAAATGGGTGGTTTTTTGTATTTGTTATTTCATCTTCTTTGGAGAAAAAAGCTAACAGGCACGTCCAGTTCCTTTTCATTGCCTTCATATGCCATGCGTAAGTAGTTAAATGCGACAGTAGAAAATAAACACAACTCAGATATTTTATGCGGGATTTCAATAGTGAATGGAAACATTTGCTTGGAATGAGGTATTATTAATCAAAAGGACAAACGCAAGATTTAGGGGGAATATATGTTGAAAAAGGCATTTAGTTTGCTAGTTATAGTTCTTCTATGCTGTAGTTTATTGTTTATGTGTAAAAGTGAAGTTAAAGCAACCTTTATAGGGGTTATTGAAGAGATGGTAAACGATCGGAAAGCCGTAGTATATGTAACTGAATCAGAAAATAATGCGGTTTATGGAATTGTTTATGTAAATCTTGCAAAGAATCCCGACATAAAATTTAAGGTTGGTGATAAAGTAAAAGTCGGTTATGACGGAAAAGTACAAGGTACAGCACCAATGGCCGTTACTACACTTACTGTTGAATTAGTTGAGTAATATAATAGTACAATGTAGCTGAAGAAAAAAGCGATCAAAGAATGATATATAAAGAAATTTCGCAAACAGATGATGCTGATACATAAGGTTATGGGGGAGCTATCTGGGAGCAGGGGCTCGAATTTGACTAGCTTTTATGTTGTATAATTAATTGACCTATTAGGTGACTGAACAAATCAGAGCCTAGTAGTTTTTTTATTTATGTAAAATATCGTTACTTAAGTGTCGAAGCCAGCTTTAGATATTTATACTATCTTAGTGGCTATGGTTGTTTTATTTAAAATATAAAACCTCTTACACACATATTTTTACCACTTATTAGGTGGAAAGAGGCTATGGTGAAATTAAATGTTACAGTATAAACAGGAAAGAAAAAACTATAAAAAATAAAATATGCTCAAATCAAACAGCATAAAGTAGTGAGGAAATTCTTTTATGGAAGAAGAAGGGGAATTGAGAAAAAACTAAATAAAATTTTAGGAGGTAGAAAGATGCATAAAAAAACTTGGTTTATATTTATTTGTTTAGCTATTTTAGTATCTGGTTATTCCGCTGTTCAATATCTCTTCATGGATGCGCATCAAGCAGGGTTTGTTAAACTGAAGCTTATGTTAAATTCTACATTGAGCTCATTTTGGTACATAATGCTTTATTTGCATATCATATTTGCTATAGTAGCTTTAGTCATTGGTCCCTTTACATTATTTTCAAGGTTTAGAGATAAAAATATTAAACGTCATGGTACGATGGGGAAAATTTATATGATAGGCATATTATTTGGCAGTGTTTCGGGGCTTTATTTAGCCTTTTATGCTACTGGGGGGTTAATGTCTCAGCTGGGGTTTGGTTTCTTAGCTATATTTTGGCTGATAACAGCATTTCAAGCTCTGGCTAAAATTAAACATAAAAAAGTTCTTAATCATCAAAAGTGGATGATCAGAAATTATTCTTTAACCTTTGCAGCTGTCACTTTAAGAATTTGGCTAGTCTTGTTTACTGTACTATTTGGATTTGAACATTTTAATCTTAGCTACTCTATAATCGCTTGGTTATGTTGGGTGCCCAATTTATTCGTTGCAGAATGGTTTATACAACGAAAACTCAATACGATGAAGCATCAGGGAAATGCGGATTTACAATTTTAAATAACAAATAAAAATGACTACTTTGTGATGAGTAGTCATTTTTGTTTGTTATATGCTCTCACTATCATAAACTGAATTACAACAGTCGTTTTAATATTAAGGCTGTTTTCGTATAGATTGTTGCTATCTTGAAAATATTGAATATGGTTGAATATAATGCATTTTCAGGAGGCGTTCAATAATGTGGAGATATGTATATGAAGCAGTTGGAGAATTAAGGAAAGCAGACCAATTAGCCTTATTTAAGGCAATGAAACAAGATCTATATCCAAAAGAGGAAAATAAACTGGAAGAATTACTTCCTAAGGTCAAGGAGTCTCGCTTTTCGTCTAGTTTAGGTTGTCTTCATTGTGGTAGTACTGCCGTAAAATGTAACGGTAAATATCGTTCTAGACAAAGATATTTATGTAAGGATTGTGGAAAAACATTTAATGATATGACAAATACGCCTTTTTCAGGTTCGCGTTATCCGGAAAAATGGATTAAATACATTAAAATGATGATAAACGGTGTTACATTACCACAAATTTCAGACTCCTTGGAAATTCATATATCCACCGCATTTTATTGGAGGCACAAGATTTTAAATGCTTTAGGAAGTCACGGCTTCAATCAATTATCTGGCATCATTGAAAGTGATGAGACTTTCTTTCGTGAATCTTTAAAAGGTCGTAGATTTACACATCGTAAACCAAAAAAACGAGGAGAAAAGGATGAAAAACGAGGAATTTCAAATCAGAAAATTGCTGTAGTTGTAGCATAAGATCGAAATAACAATATTATTGCGAGGATGGCGGGTAGAGATCGTGTGAAAGCAGAAGAAATTGATGGGGTTATTGGGGGATTATATAGCCCATTCTTCTTTGTTATGCACGGATACAGCTACCAACTATAAAAAATTTGCAGCAGCAAAAAATCTCAAACACGAAACAATTAATCTTAATCAAAATCAACGAGTAAAAAAAGGGATATTCCACATACAACACGTTAATAACTTCCATCGCCGTTTGAAAGGATGGATGGAACGATTTCAAGGCGTTGGTACGTATTATTTGGATAGTTACCTCTACTGGTATCGTTGGCTTGAGTTACATAAAAACTTGGCATTTGAAAATCGGGTAGAACAAATGCTTATTTCAGCTTGTCAAAAATCTAACTATTTCACAGTAGGAGCATTAAGAAAAGATAAAGAGCACCATTTATCAGTGCTTTTTAAATGGATTAAGTGGTGTACTGTTATTCAACTAACGGAGCAGGTTGGTTGAATAAGAAGGGATATTTGTAAAAATGTTGAAGTAATATAGAATATCGTTTATCTCAGGTTTATTAACAGTAATGTCTAGTTGATAAGGGGGAGCAATATGAGGAACAAAATGATTATGTTGATTTCAGTGCTATTCTTAATGACACTTGTCGGTTGTAACAATATTGATAAGAAAGAAACTCGTGAGGTAAGTTCTACTTTTTCATTGCCCGTTACTTTTGGTGATGGGACAGAAGGTGAGTATTTATTGATTGGTGAAGAAGGGAAAGTTGGTTTTTTAGTTGGATCGGGTAAAAAAGGTGAGGCAGTAGAAGTCCCAATTATCGCTAATAAAACAAATAAGTATATGTGGCATTTTTGGGGAGACAAAGATAGTATCAGTGGTGATTTTAAAGTAGTTGGAACTGACAAAGAAGGGAAAGAACATCCCGTGTTGGTATCTGGCAATGATACAGTATGGCAATATTCCAATACTTCCATTAGCCCTAATAACGGTGCAGATTCCCATATCCCATCGAATATGGTGTTCCCTACAAGTGGATTATGGAAATTAGAAATATATTTTAATGATAAATTATTTGGGGAACTAGTTATAAACGTTGAAGAGAGTTAAACCATCTTCAACTAGGGTGCTTTAGTTTAATTTTTCGATTCATCAATACAAAAAGGCAGATTTAATCTACACGTTTTGTAGATTAAATCTGCCTTTTTGTTTTAACAGCAACAATCTTTGAGAAAACAGCCAATATTAAATAGCGTATTTAGTTAAAATATAGGATAGCCTACTTTTTCATAAGTTGGTCAGTACCATTAATTTTTTTAAAAATAGTTGTATTTTCTATACGGATTGAATCAACTTCACCGCAATCTAAGCAAAATGTATAAATCTTGTTTGCGCCCCTAAATGAATCTTTACTTGGTTTAATAGGCATATAGTCTGTAGCTTCTGTAAATTGAGTATTCCCACATTTTTTACATTTTTTATCTACCATGTATATCGCTCCTTATTAGTGGTTTTTATTAATTTATACTTCTATGTACATTTAAATTATAACATAGATTAGGTGGTAATTTAGAAGGTATGGGAAATAAATCTATAAATGGGTTCTGTTGTTGCTGAAACGAGCTAAGAGGGTTGGTACTAATCTAAACATTAACTCGTGCTAGAGGAATCACTGTGAAAGTAGTTTGAATTGCGGCTATTGGATTGTTATATAAACAACCTATTTATTGCTTGACCCTAAAAATTAAGGGATCTATTCATGTGTCGAGTAAAGCAAGCTGTAACTTTTTTCTTTTATTAACTCTACAAGTCCATTTTCAGTAGCAAATACAGAAGATAACAATAAAAAACCAGCTCAATTTATACGTAATTAAAGTTGAATAATTAGTTGGAATGGTAATTGTTCTTTTGTTTGTAGGTGTGAAGAGGAGGCATTTGACTAGCGTATAGGCATTTGCGTAGACTGCTCATCCTTTTATAGCATAACCTATATCGAAATCGAAAGGAGGAAAAATTATGCGATACGATTACGGGCATGGTGGAGGACAACAAGGTGGGAGACATCCATATTATCCGGTAACTTCTCCAACCCATTATTATCCGACTCACCACTATCCAACCCACCATTACTACCCAATGCATTACTACCCAACACATACAACATATCCAACGCATCATCGCCATCCGCACCACCACCATCACCAGTATCCGAACCCACGCTATTACTAATAGACATATTAAAAAAGAAATGACACTATCTTGATAAAGAGTCGGTCTTATTTTAGCTAGGTACAAATAGCGTGCACTACCTACAAAAGAGTAAAAAAGGTGACTAAATAAATTTACAATTGAGAAAGGATCATCGGAGGAAAGTGATCCTTAACTTTTAATCTTTTCCTATAAATGAGCATCAAAAAGTGGTATTGAGTAATATTTATGGATAGCATGAAGCTAGTGCCGACAATACTTATGGATAAAAACTATAGGATGTTAAGAATGAATAATTGTTGGTACTAGTTTTTTTAAAACAGGTTGGATTATGCGGCAAAGTCATATTCTAAAGGGCGGAGTATTATCTAATTACTTAAAAAAGGTCACTCTGTGGAAGTGACCTTAAATGAACTGGTGTAAGGCAAAAAAATTCCACCCAGTTTATTATTTTCAAATAGCTCCAAAGAATTTTACTTATGAAGATTAATTTATGAAAGTAGCGCCGACAATAATTAAAAGAATGAACAGAACAACAATTAGAACAAATGTTGAACCGTTATTGCCACCTCCATAGCTATAACCTCCGTAGCAACAATTGTTGTAATTGCCATAGTTTCCGAAGCATCCCATAAAGAATTCCTCCTTTCTACATCTATAATATGTACTTTTATAGAAAATAGTGGAGGTATTTATCCAACAAAAAGTTCTTTTGTAATTAGAAACCCGAAAAATAATTTGAGAAATAAAAAAGGGCCACCATATAGAAGTGACCCTCAGTAACAATTCAAGGCGGTGTAAGCTAAATAATAGCTTAATTTATATTATGATGGGATAACTACTATTGTAGAGTTGATTGCCTTAGTAATGAATAAAAATTATAAATGTTAAAAAATCCAATGCAATAAATGTTTGAAAATATTGAGAACCAAGATAGCATAATTGCCGTCTTGGTTATTTTGCGTTACGAAAATGAAAGTTTTACATAACAAATTAGTGATTCAAATTAAGTGTATAAAAAGTTTCTCTTAGTGCATCATAAAAAAGTATTATGGGTGTTTTATATCGACTGAAAATTATCAGAATCAAATAAGTATTTAGAGAGGTGAAAAGTTTAAAGAAATGGACATCATCCTAGCATTATTACCAGCTCTCTTTTGGGGAAGTATTGTATTATTTAACGTTAAACTCGGTGGTGGACCCTATAGTCAAGTACTTGGGACAACATTTGGTGCACTTATTTTCTCTATAGGTGTTTATTTCTTCGTAAAGCCTGAGTTATCGCCTATAGTGATTGGAGTCGGAATTGTATCAGGTCTTTTTTGGGCATTAGGACAAGTAAACCAATTGAAAAGTATTGATTTAATAGGTGTTTCCAAAACAATGCCCATTTCGACAGGGCTACAATTAGTATCGACAACATTATTTGGAGTCATTGTGTTTCATGAATGGTCCACAAAGATGTCGGTTATATTAGGGATTCTTGCACTTATTAGTATCATTGCTGGTATCATTCTAACATCTCTTCCAAATCCAGAAGAGAAAAAAGAAGAACACGGAAGCAATTTGAAAAAAGGAATTTTAATTTTACTTATTTCAACCTTTGGATACTTAGTATATGTGGTGGTAGTACGCTTATTTAATGTAAGTGGATGGTCTGCTTTATTACCACAAGCAATTGGGATGGTAATAGGTGGAGTTTTATTAACATTCAAGCATAAACCATTTAACAAATATGCATTTCGTAATATTATCCCAGGTTTAATCTGGGCTGCCGGAAACATGTTTTTATTTATTTCTCAGCCACGTGTAGGAGTCGCAACAAGTTTTTCTCTTTCCCAAATGGGGATCGTCATCGCTACTTTAGGCGGAATTTTTATATTAGGAGAGAAAAAAACAAAAAAGCAATTCATTGCAATTATCATTGGAATTGTTTTTATCGTTGCTGCTGGAATTATGTTAGGGATTGCGAAAAGATAAAAAGGAGGGCCTTGTATGTATCCAGATTTAGAAGGAAAAGTTGTAGTGATTACAGGTGCTGCAACGGGACTAGGTAAAGCAATGGGCATTCGTTTCGCTTCAGAAAAAGCGAAGGTAGTTATTAATTACCGTTCAAATGAAGCGGATGTAAATGCTGTCGTTGAAGAGGTTAAAAAAGCCGGTGGGGAGGCCATTGCTGTACAAGGTGATGTTACAGTTGAAGAGGATGTTATAAATCTCATTAAGACCGCTGTAAAAGAGTTTGGGACTCTCGATGTCATGATAAATAATGCAGGTATAGAAAATCCAGTAGCTTCTCATGAAATGCCGTTAAGTGATTGGAATAGAGTCATCAATACAAATTTAACGGGTGCGTTTTTAGGTAGTCGAGAAGCGATTAAATACTTCGTGGAGAACGATATTAAAGGTACTGTCATCAATATGTCCAGTGTTCATGAGAAAATTCCTTGGCCTTTGTTCGTGCATTATGCCGCTAGTAAAGGGGGCATTAAATTAATGACTGAAACTTTAGCGTTAGAATATGCTCCTAAGGGAATTCGTGTTAATAACATCGGACCTGGAGCAATTAATACGCCTATAAATGCTGAAAAATTTGCAGATCCAGCAAAACGTGCAGATGTGGAAAGTATGGTTCCGATGGGGTATATCGGCAAACCAGAAGAAATTGCCGCAGTCGCGGTGTGGCTTGCTTCATCACAGGCTAGCTATGTAACAGGGATTACTCTATTTGCGGATGGTGGAATGACCTTATATCCTGAATTCCAAGCTGGTCGTGGATAAGAAAAGCTGTGTTAAAAAAGGTATCAAGAAGCTCTTATCTTAGGGTGACAACCTTCAAACGTATGTAAATAAATAGATCAAGCATATTTTATATATATAATATGTTTGGTCTATTTTTTATGATTCTGTTAACGATTGTTGTTTTATCTTGTGATAGTTAAATAACAATGTGGATATATGTGGTAAAATAAATATTAAATAAAAGCTTGGAGAGTGAATGTAATGAGGGTACTATTGGAGTTCATAAGAATGTTTTTTTACTCATAATCTTTTATTTGATTTCAGGCAAGATTATTGTTTATATCTACCAAAAATTAGGGATGAAATATTCGAATACTTATGGAATTATGATGATAATCTTTATATCGAAATAAACTGCAATCTGGTGGATGGTATAAAGAAGATGTAAAAGACAAACTCTCAAAAACATTGACAAAATGGCTGATTTCAATTGCACTATTATTATTGTTATCACCTTCTATCCTAAGTTTCTTATTCCACTAACGAGGTGCGATTGTTCAAATTAGAGCGGTCGCTTCTTGTGCTAACGGTATAAGCAGAAATGAGTTTTTACTAATCTAAATGGATTACTTATATTCCTTTTACTGTACCGTATTAGAGAATAGAGGCAGTACTTCGTAATAAGATTTTATTAAAAATTAATTGGATTAATATAAATGAAATCGTAGGGAGAATATTCTTCCTACTTTTTTTGCGAGAAAATGTAAATTATTTAAGCTAAATCATGAACTAAATTGTCTAATGTATAGAAGGGAGTGAGTTACATTATTCGTTTAATTAAAAAAGCTCAAAAAGGAAATGAAAAAGCCTTTTTAAAACTTTTTCAGATGTATGAAGCAGATATATATCGAATGGCATTTATTTATTTGAAGAATGAAGAGGAGGCTTTAGATATTGTACAAGAAACTGCTTATAAAGCGTTCGATAAAATTGAAAGCTTAAAAGAACCTGCTTACATTAAAACATGGCTTATTAAGATTGCCATTAGTAGTTCACTGAATCGTTTGAAAAAGCTAGAAAAGATTGTGCCTGTACAAAATGAATACATAGACAATATACAGTTTGAACAGGTTGACCCTACCGTTAAAGTCTTGCTAAGGCAGATATTAGAGGAATTGACAAGCGATGAAAAAGGGATTGTAATACTGAAATATTACGAGGGCTATACTTTTCAAGAAATTGCTGACACGCTCCAAATCCCATTAGGAACAGTAAAGTCAATCCTGTATCGTGCATTGAAAAAATTACGTGTTCAAGTAGAGGAGGCAGATTTTTATGGATAAGTTAAAAGAATCAGTGGAGTCGATTCCATTGCCGAAAGATTTACACATAAGAGCGAGAATGGGCGTTAGCCAAGTAAAGAAAAAAAGGAAGAAAACATGGCTCATTCCATCAGTGGCTACCGTATTTTTAGCTAGCTCTATTACGGTTGGTGCTGCAATGAATGACAATGTGAAAAATTTACTGTGGCATATTAGCCCTGATATAGCGGCATTACTTGAACCAATAGAAAGTATTGTTGAACAAGATGGAATAAAAATGGAAATTGTTTCAGCCATGCAGGATGAAGATATGGCTGTCGTGTATGTGACAATGCAGGATCTTGAAGGAAACCGTATTGATGAAACATTGGATATTTATGATTATTTCATGTCAAAAGGGCGGTCTTTTACTGTTGAAAGAATTGGTTTTGATGCTACAACGAAAACAGCCTTAGTTCGATTTATGTCATTTAATGGGAGTAGCACCGATAACTTTAAGTTGAAAATCCGTTCTTTTTTAAGTGATAAATCAGTGTTAGAGGATGTAACATTCCCACTGGATTTACAAGATGTAGAAAAACAACAAACTGAAATTTTGCCGGATGATACAATTCGTGGGAGTGGTGGAGAGTCCCGTGAAGGAGGTGTATATGTACTACCAGCAGGTAAGTTGAATATTCAAACACCACTATACGACAGAATGCGAATTAAAAATATAGGACTTCATAATGACAAACTATATGTGCAAACAGAGTGGCCAGCCAATAATGCGATTGAACACGGAGAATTTTATTTAGTGAATCCAGCTGGGCAGAAGATTCTTCCTACAGAGAATTATTCCTACGGGAGAGATGCACAAGGAAAACCAATTTATGCGTATAATTATGAGGAAAATATATTTAATGTGAAGGATATCAATGTAGCTGAGTATGAGTTGCAGGCAAAGATTTATACAGCTGGTCAATATGTAGAGGGAGATTGGGAAGCAACCTTCAAACTCGAAGAGATGAGAGGGCAGTCGGTGCCATTTGCTATGGACTTTGGTGACTGGAAAGCGAAAGAGCTGAAGGTTTCTCCACTTGGTTTAACGATTATAGGGGAAGGCGATGCGACAGAAACGGAAGAATTAACGGCTACAATTGTTAAGAAAGACGGAAGTCATAAGGAATTAAAAAGTTTAGTTTCCTTCTCTGATGAAAATCAAGTGAAACTGAAGTTACTGTCAGAGGAACCATTAAAGCTCGACCAAATTAAATCCATTATGGTTAATGGATTTAAAGTGAATTTTTAATATGAATAGGGTGGTACTGGTATCAATCAGTCCCCCTCTTTCCCTAAAGGTGCGGATTTGTAAAAGAAAGCTATTCTAATTAAAAACCGAAAAAATAGGATTTATAAGGAGGGAAAAGTTGTTTAAGTATATATAGCAACTTAAAATTGGAAGTTTTATTTTAGCTTTTTCAACATTTATATCTTGGTATGAGGGAAGTGCCATTATAGAAAATTCGTTGGAATGGAAGTATTCAACACCGTTTACCATATTATTTAACATTGAGATTACAAATGGTCCGAGCTTCTCCAATACGTATACCCGTTTCGAATAGGAAGCGTATTAAGAATCCTATTGTTATCCATTGGTACTTTTAAAACTTCTATCTCCATTTATCAATCATTTCCTGTTGATATGTTATAGAAGGTGCTTAACTCATAGCGTTAATTGGTATGTTTGCTTCAATACCCTTATATAAAATTTCTTGATGCCTTTTATTTTGGTGTTAAAGTTGAATATATTTTTTATTTTCCGTATAATTAGTACCAGTTACTAAAACAAGGTGATATAATTTATTTTGTCTAAGTTATTTCTTATGAAGAAAATTAATACATATTAAAGGAATTACAAAGTTTTGAAATACCTTAATTTTGTATTGTTAAGTAATAGTACTTGAATATGAAAAAGGAGTGAGTTGTTGAATGATTAACATTCAATCAAAAGCAAGAATAACAGCAATAGGTACCTATGTTCCCGAAAATAGACTAACAAATGATGATTTAGAAAAGATAGTAGAGACGAACGATGCTTGGATTGTACAAAGAACAGGCATGAAGGAGCGAAGAATAACAAGTGAGAATGAATTTGCGTCTACATTAGCCTTTAAAGCTATAGAGAATTTGGTTGAACAATATCAAAAGGATCTTTCAGATATAGATTTAATTCTCGTTGCAACAACTACACCTGATTATGCTTTTCCAAGTGTAGCTTGCCAAATCCAAGAACACTTTCAAATGAAAGATGTAGGTGCATTAGACCTTCACGCTGCTTGTGCTGGATTTACATATGGATTACATGTAGCGAACGGGTTAATTACATCAGGCCTCCATCGTAAAATTTTATTTATAACGACAGAAGCTTTATCTAAAGTGACGGACTATACAGATCGAACGACATGTATCTTATTTGGAGATGGAGCTGCAGCAGTTTTAATAGAAAAGGATGAAGAAATGCCAAGCTTTATCGCTAGTCATATCGATACAAATGGAGATGGAGGTAAGCATTTATACTTAACAAATTTATCAACTACTATGCACGGTTCGCCCTTGAATACGTCAGGAAAAATAGTGCAGAATGGACGAGAGGTATATAAATGGGCATCGCGTACACTTCCTATAGGTATAGAGAAATTACTACAGCAAGCACAAATGCAACTACATGAAATAGATTGGTTTGTGCCTCATAGTGCGAATTTAAGAATGATAGAATCCATTTGTGAAAAATCAGGTATTAGCCTAGAGAAAACATTAACTAGTGTTGAATATATGGGAAATACATCATCCGTTTCTATTCCGTTGGCCTTACAGTTAGGCATAAACGAAGGGAAATTAAATAATGGGGATACTTTATTAATCTATGGGTTTGGTGGAGGCCTTACACACGCGGGACTTATCATTAGGTGGTGTGTAGATTAAATTAATGTTTTTGACAACAATATAAACAAATGACCGGTACTCAATATTTTATTGATAATGAGTATTCGGTTTTTTTAATATTAATAGGTAATTTTATACAAAAGGAAAATGGTGTGATGTATTATTGAGTAAGAGGGGGATTTAATATTTAAGTGGGAGTGAAGAGGTTTGAATAATTCTTGGAATAAATTTATATATAAGATTGGTTCTCCAATTTACGACAAGTTCTTTAATTCAGGAATTTTTTTGAATGCTCGAAAACAAATATTTCAATCCATACCATTCAATAATCAACAAAAGATCCTGTTTGTCGGTGTAGGAACAGGAGCTGATTTAGAGTTAATACATCACGCTAACCTAAATATAACGGCTATTGATTTTTCACCTGATATGCTAGGAAAAGCAAGAGCAAAGCTTGGAAATTCCACAATTACATTCTTGGAAATGGATGCTCAAAATATGGAATTTGAAAATGAATCGTTTGACTATGTCGTAGCGAGTTTAATCCTTTCGGTAGTACCCGATGCAACTAAATGTTTTCAAGAGATGACAAGGGTTTTAAAGCAAGAAGGGAAAATAATCGTTTTTGATAAATTTGTCCCTAAAAACCAAAAACTGTCCTTACCTAAAATGTTGCTAAGACCCATTGTAAGCATATTAGGAACAGATATTGGTCGGAGCTTTGAAGAATTATCACCTGAAAATATAGTAGTAGAAGAAGATACACCTATAATGCTAAATGGAATGTATAGGAAAATAATAATTGGAAAGATAAATTGATTATTTTTTATAAGAATTAAGGTGGAATAAGTTTAAGCATATCCACACGAAAAGTCCGGATTCGGCTTTGTGCTTCCTTATCGATTCCGAGACTTCCTACAAATTAATATTTCAAAAACCTATTTATTATATCCCTACGCAATTATGCCGAGGTATAATTGATAATTTAACATTTGCAAACCATTAAATGATTCCCATCAGGATCTTTGAAATTAAACCACTGGTGATGCTCAATTTCTGTTGTTAATTCGACATTTTTACTCTTCATATACTCATATGCTTGATCGATATTGGTAGTATTAAAATGAAAAGGCGGGGTTTTGAATATATTTTCCGCTGAATAAATCTTGCTATCTAATACAATTCCCGTGCCATTCATAGGTACTATATATAAATGACCAAATAATATCTCACCATCTGCTAGTAACCCTAATATGTCACAATACCAATTACCTGATTTTTCAATATTACTCACAGGAATAAAAATTGTTCCGACTTGATTTAATATAGGATTCATAATTCTACCTCCAAATAGTAATATTCTTTTGAACACTTTATTCATAAATAATAAGGTACTTGAAAGGAGATGCAAAACTAGGATAACACCACAATCTTTGGTTTGTCTATAAAAGGGAGAAATCCCCTAATTTTTATAAAGTATATTGAAATGAGGAGGTTTAAATGATGACAATTGAGGTTTATATTGCAACGGAGGAAGATTATTTCGCAGTGAATGAGATTGTAAAAGAAGGGCATGAAGAGCACGTAATGAAGGAACCAACGATTTTTAAAAGTGTTGAGTCTGTAATGCCCGTATCCTATTATAAAGAATTAATTGTCAACGAAGAGAGTGATATTCTAATTGCGAAGGAAGATGAATTTGTATTGGGTTTCGCAGTCATAAGTGTTGAATCTTCTCCACCTTTCGAGTCTCTTGTTCAAAGGAAATATGCTTACATCCACGATTTTGGTGTAAAAGCAAACATACAAAGAAAAGGGATAGGAAAAATGTTATTTAATGCTTGTATGACTTGGGCTAAAGACAAGAAAGTTGATTCAGTCGAGTTAAATGTTTGGGAATTTAATACGAAAGCGATTGATTTTTATGAACATTTTGAAATGAAAAGCGTTAGTAGAAAAATGAAATTAAATATTTGACTTCTTTCCGATTCCGGAAGCAAATATGCCGAGGCATAATTAAGTGGGATATCTTGAAATAAAAGAGACGGATTGTTAAATAAAATGGATGTAAAGGAATTAAGGGGTTGAAATATTTTGACCATCGACTTCCAGGTTTAAGAGTAAATAATAGTATATGGAAACATAAAAAAGGACTTCCGTTATGGTAATATTCATACACGCAAGTCCTAGAATGAAGGCAAAAATAGCCTCTATTAACTTTTGGAATATTAGGCAATACTACACACCGCTCCATACTAAAGTTCTTAATAAATAGAACAAGCCAAGACCGGCAATAATCAAAAGAACGAATAAAACAATAGCAAAGGCAAAATTCGTGCCTGTTCCATAACCTGAATAACTCAAAACAATTTCCTCCTTTCTGAGTAGATAGAAAGAAAAGGTAGTATGATTGATAAAAAAAGCTATGGCATTGCGCCATAACCTTTAACTTCTTTCAACGGGTGTCCGAACATCCGCTGAATTAAGAGGTGCCTTCAGGGGCGTACTAGCATACTATGATAAAACAGAGAATACGGTGCTATCTAGTTGAAACAATGTGATAGCAAATTAATATTTCAACCAAAAACACATGATACTTCCTTTTTATCTTTATATTATGTTGTACAGAGTTAAGAATTCAGGGCCAATTACCTTATGAAGAGGGTTTTATCCTGATTTATCGATAAATTTATTCAGCACTGTAAGTTGATGATGACAATTTGAGAAAAGACCATTGCAATTCAAATATACCGTCTAAACAAAGGACCCGAGCTCACTTTATGGATGAGTACCAGGTCTTTTTCTATATCTAAAAATAATAAAGATCTATAAAATTAATGATTTCTTAAGAATTGCAAAATCTAAGAAATTTTATTTTAAAGAAAGAATAGTGAAGCTTCAGCGACCGAATATTTAAAAAATAGTAATGCAACGCTAACTCTTTTAAGATAGAATTTAACATATGAATTATTTGGAAATGGAGTGAAGAAGATGTTTCCTATTTTAGATACTGAACGATTAGTGTTGAGAGAACTTACTGAACATGACGCTCAAGATGTTTTAAATTGCTTTTCAAATGCTGATGTTTTACGCCATTATGGGCAGAATCCATTAACAAGTTTAGAGCAGGTTAAACAAATAATTAAAAATTTTTCAAAGAATTATGATGAAAAACGTGGTATTAAATGGGGAATTGCATTAAAAGGACAAGAAGGTATTATCGGTACGATTGGTTTTCAAGAGTGGTCCACTGAGCATAAAAGAGCTGACATCAGCTATGCACTTTTTCCTGAGAGCTGGGGAAAAGGGTATGCAAAGGAAGCTGTTAATAGAGTAGTAACATTTGGCTTTCAAGAGATGGATTTAATGCGTATTGGAGCGATTGTTTTTACTGAAAATGAAGCTTCAAACAAGCTATTAACAAAGTTAGGCTTTGAAAAAGAAGGGATATTAAAAAATTATATGCACCAAAATGGTGTTCCGTATGATACTAATATTTTTTCTTTAATTAAGTAAAAAACATCATAAAAGGCCAAGACCAAGATTGTTTAATTACTGTCTTGGTTTTTATCGTTAAAACGATGAAATAAAAGAGATTCTCATTGTTAAATACCCATATTATTCCTCCGTATTGTTATAATAGAAATGCTTAGAGATTAAAACAATGGGGGCAAGGAAATGAAAATTGCAATTGTTTGTTTCGATAATTTCACAGATATAGATGTTTTTTTACCATGGGATTTATTAAATCGTGTACGGTTAGTTGGTAGTATTTCAGATTGGGATGTCCAACTATTGGGGACAGAAGAAACACATGTATCGATGTCGGGCTTACGAATACCGATGACAGGTAACCTAGCTGATATCCCATCTGCTGACGCTGTAATATTTGCAAGCGGAAAGGGTGTTCAAGATTTATATAAAAATCAAGAATATCTTAATAAAATTCATATAGATCCAGAAAGACAATTAATAGGCTCTATGTGTTCAGGTGCGTTACTACTAGGAGCAAAACATTTATTAACTGGTAAAAAAGCTACAACATATCCATCTGTAGTAGAGCAGCTTAAAGAATTTGATGTAAATGTAATTGAACAAAGTTTCGTCAACGAAGGAAATATTTCGACTGCTGCAGGGTGTTATGCTGCGCAAGATTTAGTAGCTTGGATCATAAGGACCCTAGTTAATGAAAAAATGGTTGATACTGTACTAGAAACTGTTCAGCCAGTTGGTAAGGGGTTATATTTCTAAACCAAGTGAATTGAGTGTTTTACCCGTTTCAATAAACAAAATCAACATGGTTTTGTTGTTAGTCGTACAAATTTATAAAAGGAAAAATAAAAAGGCTCACCGGAGGAAAGTGACCCTTAGTAATAGAAGGTATAGGGGTAAGTTAGTATTTCTCAAGTGAAATATGAGCAATAGAGAAGTTGGTAGTGGGATTTTTAGTATTTAATGAAAGTAGCACCGACAATAATTAAAAGAATAAATAGTACTACATTTAGGGCAAAAGCTGACCCTGTGCCGTAACCATTACCTGAATAGCTCATATTATTTTCCTTCTTTCTTTCTACAATCTATAATACGTAACGTTGTAAAAAGGAGAGAAGGTAATCATCTAAGTTTAATAAATAAATTTGCAATTAAGATAAAAAGACATTTGTAAAAAAAAGTGACCCAAAATTAGGGGGAAATAATATAAAATAACTATTCGCTAATAGCTTTTGATAGAGGTTAATTTTAATAGAGGAGGAAAAGAGTAATGGAAAAAGGAAAATTACCAAAGGTTGGCGTGGGGGCAGTTATCCAAAATAAAGCTAATGAAATTTTACTTGTTTTACGTAAAAAAGCACCTGAAGCAGGTTGTTGGAGTTTACCTGGTGGCAAGGTTGACTATATGGAAACAATAGAAAACGCGATTATACGAGAAATTAAAGAAGAGCTTGGAGTGGACATCGACATAACAGGACTAGTATGTGTGACCAACCATATTATTCAAACAGAAAATATTCATTATGTTGCACCTACTTTCGCTGCTCGTATTACGAATGGGGAAGTACGAAATAGAGAGCCGCATGCTTTAGAGAAAGTACATTGGTTCTCAATAGACGAAATACCTGAAAACATTACAATGACAACAGAATATGCTCTGAAACAGTTAAAGCTATTGTAATTTGAAATATGGATAAACAATTTTATTTGATTTGGATGGCACTCTGCATGACAGTGAAAGCTGTTACATTCAAGCATGTTGTGCAGCCTAGAATCATTTAATTGCTTTCAGCGGGTGCCCAAATACCCGATATCAAAAAGACCTTCTTTCTGTTATATAAAAGGTCAATATTAATACATTGTAAAATTTGGATTTTAGTTTAAAAAATAGATTTAAAAGTAATGGTAACTCTGATAGGATAATATATCGTAGGAGGTGAGGTTTTGCCTAAGGGAGCTTGTGTTATAACAGAAAATCACAAACTACCTTTTGACAATTATTTTTAATGAAAAAGAGAAAAATTGCTCTCATCATTAGCTTGTTTATTATCTTGCTAACAGGCTCACGAATTTTATGGCTGCAAGTATTTAATAATACAGATCAACCACATGCTGTAAAAGGTCAAATGGATTTAAGAAATTGGAATTTTAATGACAGTCATGCTGTTACACTTGATGGAGAGTGGGAATTTTATCCTTATAATTGGTTGGTTAGTGAAGAACAGCATTTAGCATCCAAGAAGGATCATGCTAAATACATACAGGTTCCTAAAGGGTGGAGTTCATCTTTACAAGAGGGAGAGATGACACCTTATGGTTACGGTACTTATCGCTTAAAATTACTCGTTAATCCAGAAGACAATATAACTTACAGTATTCGAGTTCCAAGTATTCGAAGTTCCTCAGAAATATATGTAAATGGTAGGCGGTTGGCAAAATCAGGCCAAATAGGGGAAAGTGCAGAAAAAACCGTTGCCAAGAATGTTCCGTATACTGCTTCTTTTGAAGCGAACGGTCACAAAGAAATCGACATTATTGTTCAGGCTTCAAACTTTAAGGACCCTCGCAACGGTGGAATTGTTCGCTCCATTAAATTTGGGAAAGAAGATATAGTAGCTCGTGAAACTCAATTGTCGATAAATATGCAACAACTAGTAGCTGTTGTTTTTTTACTACATGCTATCTATTCCATTATTTTATTTTTTGTTGGAAACATGGAAGAAAGAAGATTACTTTACTTTTCACTGTTATCGATTAGTAGTATGGTTTATTTCCTATTAGGAAGCGATGACAAATTATTATCTTATTGGTTTCCGATTAGTTACGACGGGGCCTTTAAATTAGTTCATCTTTCTATGGTCGGCATAGGCTTTTCAATGCTTCAATGCATTAAACATTGGTTACCTCAACATGTGAGAAAATATATTCATTTGTTTAGTATTTTCTGTGGTATAGCATCATTGTTGACAATCGTGCTGTCTACTCGCTATGTAGTAATCAATCAAGGCATTTACATTATGATTTTAGGAATCCCGATCGTTATTACGATCCTAACAGTAATGCGAGAATCTATTAAAGAGATTAAAAGTAATATTTTTTTACTTCTTGCCATTTTAGCATTTGGTAATAATCTTATTTGGGATGGACTTCTTCTTATTTTTGGAATCAAAGTAATTATGTATCCATTTGATATTATTATAACAGTAGCTTGTTTGGCGATTTTATGGTTTAAAGGATATGCTAAAGTCCATTCGGATACAAAAGAACTTGCTATTAAGCTCCAAAAAACAAATAAGTTAAAGGATGAATTTCTTGCCAATACGTCTCATGAATTACGAAATCCTCTTCATGGGATCCTTAACATTTCTAAAGCTGTTTTGGAAAGAGAAGATCGTGTGCTCAGTGACAAAAGTGTCAAGGATTTAGAAACGGTGCTATCTGTCGGATGGCGTATGTCACTAATGTTAAATGATTTACTAGATGTTATGAGCTTAAAAGAAAATAATCCCAAACTAAACCTTAAAACATTTTCGATTCACCCAATTGTATCGGGTGTGTTAGATATGCTCTATGTTATGAAGGAAGGAAAGCAGATTCAGTTAATTAATCAAATCCCTGAAAATTTTCCGAAAGTAGTTGCCGATGAAAATAGGGTTATTCAAATTGTTTTCAATTTACTTCATAATGCAGTGAAATACACGAATGAAGGCGAAGTGACAATATCAGGTCATGTGAAAAATGACATGGCGGAAATTGTTATTTTAGATACTGGTATTGGTATTGATGAGGACACCATTCAACGTATATTTGAACCTTATGAGCAGGGTACCCTTAGTAAGGCAATGATTGAAGGCGGATTTGGGTTAGGGCTTAGTATTAGTAAACGATTAGTTGAACTGCATGGGGGAACATTACAAGCAAATTCAATTGTAGGGAAAGGGTCTGAATTTACTTTCACCTTACCAATATCAAACTTCCCTGATGAGCAAAATGCTACAGAAAATGAGGCTCTGCTATCAAGTGCGATGGAAGAATCTACAGTAGAGACTTCTACAAATCCAAATCCATTCGATGATCAAACTAAAAACCATTCAATCATTGAAGCAAATCGACCTAGAGTTTTGGTCGTCGATGATGATCCAGTGAACTTAAGAGTTATCGAAACAATACTTTCAATAGAAAAATACGACTTAGTAACGGTTACAAGTGGTAGCAAAGCTCTTGAAATATTAATGTCACAAGAGTGGGATTTGGTCATTTCAGACGTGATGATGCCAAATATGTCTGGCTACGAATTAGTACGTGCAATTCGTCAGCAATTTTCAATAACAGAGCTTCCGGTGTTACTTCTTACGGCAAGAAGTCAGACTCAAGACATTAATAATGGATTTTTATCTGGTGCTAATGATTACGTCACGAAGCCTGTGGACGCTTTAGAGCTAAGATCAAGAGTAAAAGCACTAACCGATGTTAAACAATCCGCACAAGAAAGGCTTCGAATGGAGGCAGCTTGGCTTCAGGCACAAATACAGCCGCATTTTCTTTTCAATACATTAAATGCCATTATCACATTAAGTGAAATTGATATTGAACGTACTAGTAAGTTACTTGAAGCACTTAGTGATTTTTTAAGGGAATCATTTAAGTTCCAAAATATTGATGAGCTTGTTCCAATTGAGGATGAGTTAAATCTTGTTCGATCCTATTTATATATTCATAAGGAACGTTTTGGAGAGCGGATCAATGCAACGTGGGATTTGGAAGTTTCTACAGACGTCATGATCCCATCACTGACCATCCAACCATTAATTGAAAATGCTTTAAAACATGGTATTTTGCCTCGTGAAAATGGCGGGAATATTCATATTCGCATTGTAGATTACGACACATACATTGAGATTACTGTGTCGGATGATGGTAATGGAATGGATGAGGCTACAATGGAACGTTTACTTGAAAGAAAATCGAAAACTTCTACTGGAATTGGTTTGCTTAATACAGATCTTCGCTTAAAACAACATTACGGTGAAGGACTTCGCATCACAAGTAAACTAAATCAAGGGACATCAATATCATTTGTTGTTAAAAAGAAAAAAATCAAAGCAATTTAAGCGTGAATTGATGGTGAAATAAGAACATTCATATTGAGCTGCACCTCCATTTAATAATGGGGAGCAGTTTTTAAATTAAAGAAATAAAGTTTGCTTAAAATCCTGTTTTTGCAGGATTTTTTTCTTTAACTATCGAAGCAACTTAGTTTAATAAGTAATGTTCGAATAAGAGTCAGGGGAGTTTAATTATGGATATTATCACATTCGGTGAGAAAAAAGAAGGCAAAGACTACATATGGAGACCTGCTGTTTATTGTTTAATGTTCAATAGTCAGAAAGAAAAAATAGCAATTATTCAAACAAATGATGGCAACTTTTTCCTCCCTGGTGGTGGAATAAAAAAAATGAGACTCACGAAGAGTGTTTAAAAAGAGAAGCCCTTGAAGAAATGGGAATGGATATTGAGATAGGTCATTTTATAGGGTGTGCACAGAGATATTTTTATTCTACAAATGAATATAAGTATTACCTAAGCGAAGGTTATTTTTATTTATGCGATAAGGGTAGACAAATAAGTAAACCAACTGAAGTTGACCACTTTCTAAAATGGATGGCACCAATGCAAGCAATTGATTGCTTATTCCACGAACACCAAAGCTGGGCAGTTAATGTAGCATTATTACAGTTATGAAGTTAACAATAGCCATGAAACATAAGCATAAGATACGCATATGATTGATCAAATTCCATATGATAAGACTGATTTTAGAAGTCTCCAAAACGTTTAAGTTTTTAAACGAAAAGATTTCTGTGATGGAAAGTACATAATAAAGAACAGATAACCTTAATTAGTTATCTGTCTTCTCAATCAGTTTGTAAACGGATCTTCCGATTCATATAGAAAACTTTTCTCAAGATTTTCTTTTGTCTCAGCATTGACGGTTTTTTCTTTTGCTTCTGCTTGTTCGCTAGCGGGAGCTTCGTCATGAGAAGAACAAGCAGTTAGTAGGAATGCTGCCATTGCGCCGATATATAAGAATTTTTTCATTACTATTACCTCCGTTATTGTTTAGTTACACTTTAGATTGTGCAATTACACTTAGAATATAACGGAAATGACAATGATAAATTTTGTAACAAAAAATGTTAAATAATCGTTACACAATAAAAGCCCAGTGGTGATATGTCAACCATAAAAAACATCGGAATTGGAAATTCTTAAGCTACCAAGCATCTAAAAAACTGTTTTTAAGCGTACTCA
>NZ_JBIWFQ010000050.1:0-22206 GCF_044763105.1 Lysinibacillus sp. NPDC096212
TTCGCACAGATAAAACATTTGCCGCTGACGCTTCGCTTTCGCGCAGATAAAACATTTGCCGCTGACGCTTCGCTTTCGCGCAGATAAAACATTTGTAGCTGACGCTTCGCTTTCGCACAGAAAACATCCGCTTCGCTGCAGGGTTTCGGGCCAACAGATGTCTTTTGCGCGAAAGCGTAGTGCTAACGAAGCGACAGCAACAGCACCGATGTTGGTCACGAAGGCGTTATCACAGGATGTGATGCTTTTAGCCTTCGTTCCTCTATTGCTAATCCCCAAGGAGTCGCCTAGTCTCCACTCCGATCAACTCTTATCAAAGGTGTTTGGACTCCACTGAAATGGAACCACACCTTTATTTATCTCACCACCTACAAATGTAGGAGTCTTCTGTAGCTGACGCTTCTCTTTTGTTACAAAAGACATTGTTGAATGAAGTTAGAGCCTCCGTACGCAATTATACCGAGGCATAATTAATCAAATGTCATCCACAACTTTTGGTGATGAGCCTTTTGATTGGGAATTTATCAAACTTTTTGTTCTTAAGTAGAAAAGTATCGGTGTACTTGTTGACTATAGTATTTTAATGAAATTGGGAGCATCGATCAATGAAAAAGAAGGGGGCCAACATGCACTAGACCTCTCATGGCAAAAAAATGTAAAGTTTTTTATGTAACAACGGTGGGACTGGGTTGTGTAATTTTCGTAATTTTTAAACAAATTATACAGAAAGAGATGTTTATAATGTTGTGCAGCAAATCGTTTTTGTAGAAATTGTTGCCATTTCTCGTATTTATGCATATGTATTCGTCGAAATGTTTATATTTTTTTCTGTCACCGTCAGACAATCTTTCCATACATAATTTCTTATAATAGCTCCAAAAGGCAGAAAGGGGATAGTGAAATGACGAGTATTGAATGGTATAACACGGCAAATGTAGACGAACAGAAATTAGGAGTGAAAAAAAGGCAATTGTTAATAGGCTCTTTATTTTTTTTAACATCCTTCTTTTTAGCTCAGTCTGTGGTGTTTGAAGCGGCCGTACCTTTCTCAGTTCCTTTTTGGGCAATTATTCGAACGAAATATAAAGAATATGCCAAATATGTTTTGTTCGGTGGTTTGATAGGATGTTTTTTCCTTGGCTTTGGACAAGTCTTCATTTTAGCATTGCAGATCGTATTGTATGAATGTGTTATGCGCTTCCGTTATTGGCAGATACCACAAAGTATAGCGGTATCTTTAGCGGTACTACTTGTACAGATAATGTGGCAGGGAGTTATGTATCAAGGTTTACCTCCGGTGCTTGTGCAATTTTATGTAGGCTGTGAAGCGGCTTTAGCTCTTATTATGACGCTGTTTATGCAAGTGTTGTTTGTCAATTCTCATGAATGGTTTACGAGTCATTGGACTTATGAGAAGCTAGGCTCTGGATTAGTTGTATTTGCTGCTATGCTTACAGGTATGCAAGCGATTGTCATTAGCTATTTTTCACTCCCCATTTTTTTATTACAACTATTCATTTGCTTCGGTGCGTTAGTAGGAAGTGTACCATTAGCGACGGTTATCGGAGCCGTACTCGGGACTCTCATTGGTGTTGCAAAACTTTCATTTACGGGTATGCTGTCTGTAGCCACCTTAACAGGATTGTGTGCCGGGATGGGGGCTCGTGTTGGACGATTCGGTGTAGCAATTGGCAGTATTTTGCCAAGTGTGTTTTTTTTATTTTACGATGCAACATTGCCGTTAGATAGCGTGTATTTTACATCGATTGTTGTTGGTAGTATCGTTTTTATAACGATCCCAAGTAAATATTCTGAAAAGGTGCGGGACAAGCTGTTTCCACAGCGTGAGGAGGTCTTACTCGCTCGTCAAAATTGGTTAACGGAGCATGTTACGTTTAAATTAGAGCATTTTCAGCATTTTGTACAGTTTATGAAGGAGCTTGTGTTTGAGCGTTTTATGACGGCCCCGATAGAAGAGGCGAAGGAAGTGTCACCGATGAATACATGCTTGAGCTGTTTCCGCTATGATCGCTGTTGGGGAGCGCAAAATAACGGAATGGACAAGCTCATGACAGACTGGTTTCATATGAAAGGTGTTGGGAAGGATTCTGGTATTCATCGTGTCGAAGAACAAATACGCTATAAATGTGTGAAATCAACGAAAATTTTCGAGGAATTGGAAACGGAGCTGTACAGAGAGCGCATTAATGGTCAGTATTTCCATGGCAAGAAAATGATAGCGCTTCAGCTACGTGATATGAGCAATCATCTAAATCAGTTAATAGCGGAGATGAAAGAAGAGACTATTTCATTCGTTAGTGTGGAGAAGGACATTACTCAACGATTAAAAGATGCTAATATTGAATGTTTTCAACTAGATGTGCTTAGTAATAAACCTGGGGCACGAAAAATAGTCTGTGCTTTAGCACCAGCACGAGTCGATTGGGAGGAAGACACAACAGTAGCTGAACGGATGATATTGCCGATTTTATATGATATTTTTGAAGAACCATTTGAAATTGAAAAAGTAGTAGCAAGCGATATACCATTTCGTCACATTCAAGTAAGCTTTAGATCAGCTATTAGCTTTGAAGTAGAGTATGATATATATAGCATGTCTAAAGATGCGACGTTATATTCCGGTGATTCCCATGCATTATTTCAATTACATCCAGGACTATTTGCAATTTTATTGTCAGATGGTATGGGTCAGAGTAAAGAAGCACAGCATGAGAGTAGAAAGTTAATACACTTAATGCGAGAATGTTTAAATTACAATATGAACCCAGAGACTGCGATGCATACGTTGCATTATGTCATGTCCTTAAAGCAACAAAATGATATGTATGCAACGCTTGATTTTGCACTTGTCGATTTACAACAAGGTGATTTATGGTCGTGGAAGGCAGGGGGAATGTCTACGTATATTTTACGTGGGAAAGAGGTGCTGAAGGTTGAAAGTAATGCAGCGCCTGTAGGTTTTTTATCCATTTCAGCAGTCGAGGCTGAAAAAAGAAAGCTTAAAGCTGGCGATGTAATTTTGATGCACTCTGATGGATTATTTTCAAGTGTTGATGATTGGGACGAGCAAGAAGAGCTATTTTTAGCGTATGCGCAGCAAGTAGCTGGAACTACTAAAACCATCCAGGAAAAACTAACAACGATTATGCAATCTTTCCAATCTTACTATGCCATTGAAGACGATTGCACTGTATTGATGCTAGAGGTTACACATGTTGTACCTACGTGGGCTGTATTTAGGCCAGTTCAACACTCTATGAGCAATTCATCATAAAAGAGAACGAAAAGGGGAGGAGAAGCGTTTGTCACTTGAATTAAAGGTCAAAAAATTTATCGAAGAAGAGCAATTATTGCAGCAAGACGACCATCTTCTCATCGCCGTTTCGGGTGGAGTGGATTCAATGGCTTTGCTCCATTATTTTGTCAAAACAAAAAAGCAGTGGGGAATTACAGTAGGAGCCGTACATGTTGATCATATGCTAAGAGGTGAAGCGTCTACTGAGGACAGAGCTTTTGTCCAGAAGTATTGTGATGAGTATGGTGTATATTTATATGCAAAGGCAATTCCAATACCAGAGATTATGGCTTCAGAAAATGGAAATACACAGCTTATTTGTCGTAGAGAAAGGTATCAATATTTTAAAGAGGTCATGGAAAAAACGAATGCTAGCAAGCTTGTAACTGCACATCATGCGGACGACCAACTGGAGTCAGTATTAATGGCCCTGACAAAAAATGCAACGATAAATGGTATGCAAGGTATACGTTCACAACGTATTTTTGAAGGAAAAACATTAATTCGTCCGTTTTTAACGGTTACAAAGTTAGAAATAAGGGAATATTTACTTAAGCAAGGTTTAGATTATCGGGAAGACGCTAGCAATGCTAAGGATACCTATGTACGCAATCGGTTTAGACATCATGTGGTGCCTTTGTTGGAGGCAGAAAACCCAAGAGTAACAGAGCAGGTAACTCATTTTACAAAACAATTGCAAGAAGACGATGCCTATTTAATGACATTAGCGGAGGATGTATTTTCTAGAACAGTAAAAAGAAAAGATGGAAATACATATAGCATGGAAATTAAGGCTCTTCAATTGGTACCACTTGCTTTACAAAGGAGGCTCATTTTAATACTATTAAACTATCTTTACAAAGATTCAAATACGATACAAAGTTATGCTTTATTGACTTCAATTTCAAAGCTTTGTGATACGACAGCAGGGTATGCTGAAGTTCACTTGCCAGAAGATTTTATAGCAGTTCGCCGTTACGGAAAATTAACAATTCAGAAGAAAGAGCCATTAGAAGATGAAGCTTCTCCTGAGAAAAAGATTATTTCGACTACTAATGGGTGGACAACACTGACGAATGGTGAACGTTTATGCGTAGTCGAGTTGCCTGATTTATCGTCTGAAATGCTGACGAATACTGCACAACTTTTTTATTTTAACGCTAGCAAACTCAAACTTCCACTCTATGTTAGAGCGCGTAAGGAAGGGGACAGAATACTGTTAAAAGGAATGGATCAGCCAAAACGCTTATCTCGCCTTTTTATAGATGAAAAGATTCCTTTAAATGAGCGAAATAGCTGGCCGTTACTGATTTCTCAATCTGATGAGGTCGTAGCGGTAATTGGTGTGCGTATGGGAATGTTTTTTTCAACCTCTCCGCAACCAAACGATGATACAGTGCTCATCGTAGACTAAGGTCTTTGTAAAATTTCACCCCAAATGGTTGAACATTTTTTTATACACACGAGGAGGAATCGCTATGTTACAAAATGACATCGAAAAAGTTATGATTACAGAAGAACAATTACAAGAAAGAATCGCTGAGTTAGGGGCACAATTGACAGAGGAATACAAAGATTCATTCCCACTAGCAGTTGGTGTTTTAAAAGGGGCAATGCCTTTTATGACAGACTTGATGAAACGTTTCGATTCTTTCATTGAGCTAGATTTTATGGATGTTTCTAGCTACGGAAATGCTACAGTTTCATCAGGGGAAGTTAAAATTCTAAAGGATTTAAATACAAGCGTTGAGGGACGTGACGTATTAATCATCGAGGATATTATTGATAGCGGCTTAACGTTAAGTTATTTAGTAGACTTATTTAAATACCGTAAAGCAAAATCCATCAAAATTGTGACATTGTTAGATAAACCATCAGGTCGTAAAGTAGATTTAGGTGCTGATTATGTTGGTTTTGAAGTGCCAGATGGTTTTGTTGTAGGGTATGGTTTAGACTACGCAGAAAAATACCGTAATTTACCGTATATCGGCATTTTAAAGCCGGCAGTTTATTCTTTCTAACAAGTAAGAAATTAACGAAAGAATACCACTATGAAAAGTAAGTGCCTCCAGCGAAGGTCATAGATTTTTATTTTTTTAACTTCTTTCGTCCCCCACCTCTATAGGTGGTGAGATGAATGCAGGTTTAAGTTGCTTTTTAGCAGGTGTCCAAACATCCGCTAAGAACGCCACGTCCTGTGGCAATTAAGCACAAAGCCGATTCAGGACACAATTATGCAGAGGCATAATTGATCATAATTCAAAAATCTAGGTACATTGTTAGATACAACTACGCTGGAACATACTTGATAAATGCATAAATATTTTTCGATTTCGACAAAAATCGGACGAAACTTTTTTTATGTAGGGCTTTTCGTTGTATGATGAAATCATGATATGTTAAGATTTTACTTATAATTTTTCTGTTTGTAATGAGGAGGCTGGAGATGAATCGAATATTTCGATATACCATATTCTATTTACTGATTTTCTTAGTGATTATCGGTATATTTGGTACTTTCAATGGTGGAAATGCGCCAACGAAAGAGTTAACTTATTCTGAGTTTCAAGATGCTCTAGATAAGAAAGAAATAACAAGTGCTACAATTCAACCTGATAAATCAGTATACATCGTTGAGGGTACGATGAAGGGTTATGAGAAGGGTCAAAGCTTTACAGCAAATATCCCTCGTGATAACCAATCTTTATTGAACCGTATCGATGAGGCTGCTAAGGATAAGAATAGTAATATTAAATATTTAACAGCGCCAGAAACAAGTGGATGGATTCAGTTCTTTACAGGGATCATTCCTTTCATCATTATCATTTTCTTATTCTTCTTCCTAATGAGTCAATCTCAAGGTGGCGGTAATAAAGTGATGAGCTTTGGTAAAAGTAAAGCCAAACTTTATGACGACCAGAAGAAAAAAGTTCGTTTTACAGATGTAGCGGGTGCTGATGAAGAGAAAGCAGAGCTTGTAGAGGTTGTTGATTTCTTAAAGGATCACCGTAAATTTACTGAAATTGGTGCCCGAATTCCAAAGGGTATCTTACTTGTAGGTCCTCCAGGTACAGGTAAAACATTACTTGCACGAGCGGTAGCAGGTGAGGCAGGCGTACCATTCTTCTCGATTTCAGGTTCTGACTTCGTAGAAATGTTTGTCGGTGTCGGTGCATCACGTGTTCGTGACTTATTTGAAAATGCCAAGAAAAATGCACCTTGTATCATCTTTATCGATGAGATTGATGCAGTAGGTCGTCAACGTGGCGCAGGTCTTGGTGGTGGCCATGACGAGCGTGAACAAACATTGAACCAATTGTTAGTTGAAATGGATGGTTTCGGGGCAAATGAAGGTATTATTATTATCGCTGCAACAAACCGCCCAGATATTTTAGATAAAGCGTTATTACGTCCTGGTCGATTTGACCGTCAAATTACAGTAGGACATCCTGATGTAAAAGGTCGTGAAGCAATTCTAAAAGTACATGCGCGCAACAAGCCTTTATCTGATACAGTAGATTTAGCAGCTGTTGCACAACGTACACCAGGTTTCTCAGGTGCTGACTTAGAGAACTTGTTAAATGAGGCTGCACTTGTAGCGGCTCGTAAAAGCAAACGTACAATTAATATGGCAGATATCGATGAGGCATCTGACCGAGTAATTGCAGGTCCGGCAAAAGCTAGCCGCGTTTACTCAGCGAAAGAGAAGAAACTTGTAGCCTTCCATGAAGCTGGGCACGTAGTTGTTGGTTTAGAGTTAGATGAAGCAGATACAGTACACAAAGTAACAATCGTCCCTCGTGGCCAAGCTGGAGGTTACGCGATTATGTTACCGAAGGAAGAACGTTTCTTCACAACAAAACAAGAACTATTAGACCGTATTGCTGGCCTACTTGGTGGTCGTGTAGCAGAGGAAATCGTACTTGGCGAAGTATCTACTGGGGCACATAACGACTTCCAAAAGGTAACAAGTATTGCACGTGCCATGGTCACTGAATATGGTATGAGTGAAAATCTTGGTGCGATGCAGTTTGGTTCAAGTCAGGGTGGGAATGTATTCCTTGGTCGTGACTTTAATTCAGATCAAAATTACTCTGATTCAATCGCCTATGAAATTGATAAAGAAATGCAAAAAATTATCGATTCGCAATATGAGCGTACTAAACGAATCTTAACTGAAAAACGTCATTTACTTGATTTAATTGCTAATACATTAATGCAAAAAGAAACATTAAATGCGCAAGAAATTGAGCATTTACGTGATCACGGTGTCTTACCGGAACCTGAGGTAGAAACGGTTGTGGAAAAAGCTCCTAAAGCTGAAGCTCAACCAATATTAGATGTAGTTGGTGAACAGGCTGTTAAAAAAGAATTGCTTAGCAATGAGCCGGATCCAACAACAGCTGATTTACCTAAAGAAGGTAGAGAGCCGAATAATACACCAAAAGGTATCGATGAAAAGCGTGATTAATGTGAGAAAGACTGTTTACAATTTTAGTAAGCAGTCTTTTTCTTTGCCTTTTTTCGGTAATAGGTATTACCATAGAATGTACGCAGCTGCGTATATAGGTTCTTAAATTTTTTAGGACCAAAATAGATAGGAGTGTTGTAACGTGGGAAATGTAACATTGAATAATGGTTTAGAGATGCCGTTAATAGGCTATGGCGTTTTTCGAGTGCCTGAAGGGGATGACTTGGCTGAGGCGGTTAAAACAGCTATTGCAAAAGGTTACCGTAGCATTGATACAGCCCAAGTATATCGCAATGAAGAAAGTGTTGGACGAGGAATTCGTGCAGCAATTGACGAGGGCTTAGTAACACGTGAAGAACTATTTGTAACATCAAAGGTTTGGAATGATGGGCTTTCCTATGAAGAAACACTTGCAGCTTATGATAGTAGTTTAGAGAAATTAGGATTAGATTATTTAGATTTATATTTAGTTCACTGGCCAGGTATAGATACAAATTATGTTGATGTTTATAAAGCACTTGAAAAAATCTATCAGGATGGCCGTGTACGCTCAATTGGCGTTAGTAATTTCCATGTTCAACATTTAGAAAATTTATTAAAGGAAACATCAGTTGTTCCTGTTATTAATCAAATTGAATTCCATCCGCACTTAACTCAAAAGGAAGTACGTGCCTATTGTAAGGAAAAAGGAATACAGGTAGAAGCATGGTCACCACTAATGAATGGTTCTTTATTGGAAGAATCATTGATTCAGCAGTTAGCTTCTAAATATGCCAAAACACCAGCACAGATTGTGTTACGTTATGATGTGCAGCATGGTGTAGTAACTATTCCAAAAACAATGACTCCTGCACGTATGACGGAAAATCTAACGGTCTTTGACTTTGCATTAGCTGAGGAAGAAATGACTCAGTTAGATGCACTAAATGATGGCCTACGTTGCGGACCAGACCCAGAAAAATTTAATTTTAAATAATGTGTAAGGAGCTACCTAATATGGGGTAGCTCCTTTTTTGAGTGAGCATGTATGCTATTTCATAGTAATAAAAATGTGGTATCATTTTCTAAAGTGTTTTAACTTATTTTTGTAAGCGCAAAGTCCATTCCGGACACAATTATGCCGAGGGATAATTGATCTTGATTTTTTGTGCATGAATATGCATTGTTTTAGTTGTATCAATCGCATAGTGACAGGTACAATTACGATGAAGGGCAATAAATAGGAGGCATCAACCATGATTTTAGTTTTAGATGCAGGGAATTCGAATATCGTATTAGGTGTCTATGATGACAACGATCAATTGGCCTTCCATTGGCGTATGGTGACTGACCTTCATAAAACAGAAGATGAATACGCAATGCAAGTATTATCTTTCTTTAATCATGCAGGCATTTCATTTGAACAAGTTACAGGCATTATTATATCCTCTGTTGTACCACCAATAATGTTTTCGTTAGAAACGATGTGTCAAAAGTATTTTCGTAAAAAACCGCTCGTTGTAGGACCAGGTGTAAAAACAGGATTGAATATTAAATATGAAAACCCGCGTGAAGTTGGCTCAGACCGCATAGTGAACGCTATTGCAGCTCTTGATGTTTATAAAGCACCACTGATTATTGTTGATTTTGGTACTGCCACAACATATTGTTACTTAAACGAAAAGGGCGATTATATGGGCGGTGCTATCGCTCCAGGTATTTCGATTTCAACGGAGGCACTTTATACACAGGCAGCTAGATTGCCGCGTATTGAAATATTGCGCTCTACACATATTGTTGGAAAGACAACCGTATCTGCGATGCAGGCCGGGATTTTTTATGGCTTCGTTGGGCAAGTTGAGGGAATTGTTAATCGCATGAAAGCACAAAGTAAGGAAGAGCCTTTAGTAATTGCTACTGGAGGATTAGCAAATTTAATTGCTGGTGAGACGCAAGCTATTGATGTAGTCGATCCGTTTTTAACATTAAAAGGCTTATATAAGCTATATAAACGCAATCAATAAGAAATGAGGGACATTTCATTTATGAAAGACTATTTAGTACGAGGTTTAGGATTCAACGGACAGGTTCGTGTTTTTGCGGCTTGTACAACAACAACTGTAGGAGAAGCACAACGTCGTCATAATACATGGCCTGTTGTGTCGGCAGCCCTTGGTCGTTCTATGACTGCTGCGGTGATGATGGGTGCCATGTTAAAAGGTGAGGAAAAAATCACTGTTAAAATTGAGGGGAACGGTCCAATTGGCCCAATGGTAATTGACAGTAACGCGCACGGTGAAGTACGTGGTTTTGTAACAAATCCCCACGTTCATTTCGATTTAAACGAGCACGGTAAGCTTGATGTTCGAGCGGGTGTTGGGACAGAGGGCTCATTAACAGTCGTAAAAGATCTTGGCTTGAGAGACATGTTCTCTGGACAAACGCCAATTGTATCGGGTGAAATTGCTGAGGACTTTACTTACTATTTCGCTACATCAGAGCAAGTGCCTTCATCTGTTGGATTAGGGGTTTTAGTAAATCCTGATAACACAATTCTAGCAGCTGGTGGGTTTATCCTTCAATTAATGCCAGGTTGTGAAGAAGAAACAATCGATGAAATTGAGCAGCATCTTGCTTCTATAGAGCCTGTTTCAAAAATGATTGAAAAAGGTTTTACACCGGAGCAAATATTAGAAGCTGTATTAGGAAACGGTCATCTGCAAATTTTAGATTCCATGCCGGTAGAATTCAAATGTCAATGTTCAAAAGAGCGATTTGGTGCAGCGATTTTAGGGTTAGGGACACAGGAAATTCGAGAAATGATTAAAGAGGATGGCGAAGCAGAAGCACAATGTCATTTCTGTTTAGAAACATACCACTTCTCAAAAGAAGAGTTAGAAGGATTCATCGATGAGCTCAACGCGTAATCGACGACCTTTATCCGCTGCAACACCCAACCAAACGCCCTTATTGCAACGTCGTCTGAAGACAAAACCTGCATTAACAGTTATTGCAATCTTATTATTAGGAAATATTTTATGGTTTATAACTTGGTTAATTCCTAATAAAGACAAGGAAATTGGTAGCGACGAGCAAGTCGCTGCCGTTGACGGGGATATTATTACACGTCAAGAGTGGATGGTAGCCATGGAAGAACGCTATGGTAAAGAGACGCTACAAAATTTAGTGAATGAAACAGTGATGGAAAAAGCAGCTAAAAAGTTTAAAATACAAGTAACGGATAAGGAGATTGATTTAGAGTTAGCCTTAATGCGTTCTGCCCAAGATAAATTTGATACTGCAATGCAAAACCTTTCGTCAGAGCAACTGCAACAAAAAATTCGCTCACAGCTTATATTAGATAAGGTACTGACAAAAGATGTGGTTATAAAAGAAGGTAGTATTGAAAAATATTATGAGGAAAATCAGGCACTGTACAATACGAAAACAAGCTATCGTACGAATTTTATAGAAGTGAATTCAAAAAAAGCTGCTGAGGAAGCATTAAGTGAAATAAAAGATCCCGCTGATTTTTCGGTGTTAGCACGTGAAGTTTCAGTAGACAGTGCTTCAGCTAGCTTAGGCGGAGATATTGGTTTCCTCACAGAAAAACAGGAAAATGTCGATCCTGCCATTTTAAAAGCAGTGAAGGCTTTAAAAACAGGTGAGGTTAGTAAAGCATTTAAGCTCGCTAACGGTCATTACGGAATTGTACAAGTTCAAGAGATAACAGAAGGACAATCCTTTACATATGACGATGTGAAAGAACATATTGAACGTGAGCTTGCGTTAGAGCAATTGCCACAACATGTTACACCGGAATCATTCTGGTCTGAATTCAATGCGACTTGGTATTACGGAGAAGCAAAAAAAAGTAAATAACAGATTGCTCTGAAATGAGTATCAATTATGCCTCGGCATAATTGCGTCCGGAATCGGCTTTGTGCTTAGGCCTGCAGATACGGTACAAAAAACATCTGTACCTGTCGCTACACTTTCGGTACAAAAAACATCTGTACCTGTCGCTACGCTTTCGGTACAAAAAACATCTGCTGAAAGAAGTTGAAAAATCTGCAAGATATCTGCGGGAAAAGTGAGCCAGGGAAACCCTGCAGACGTTTAGCGTCAACAGAGTAATGGCCACTTCGGGATATTGAGCAGATTTTTGTTTCCCTTCATTCGCAAAGCCAATAACTTTTGACGTTATTACGAACAAGGCGAAGTAATAAATATTCTGAAAATATAAGTTATATTTATTGACAATCGAATGGAAATATTGATAAAATCAAAAATAAGTAAAACCTATAAAAATAGTAGGGATTAGGAGTGGATTGATAAATGAGTAGATTAGCAAACTCAGTAGCTGAATTAGTTGGTAAAACGCCAATTGTTAAATTAAATCATGCAACAGATGAAAACGAAGGTACTGTTTATGTAAAATTAGAATATTTTAACCCGGGTAGCTCAGTGAAAGATCGTTTAGCTTTAGCGATGATTGAAGCGGCTGAAAAAGATGGTACATTAAAGTCTGGTGGTACAATTATTGAACCTACTTCTGGTAACACTGGTATTGGTCTAGCGATGATTGCTGCTGCTAAAGGCTATAAAGCGATTTTAGTAATGCCGGAAACAATGAGCCTAGAGCGTCGTAACTTATTACGTGCATATGGTGCAGAGCTTGTGTTAACACCTGGACCAGCAGGTATGAAAGGTGCAATTTCTAAGGCGGAGGAATTAGCTGCTGAACATGGCTACTTCTTACCACAACAATTCACGAACCCAGCTAATGCAGTTGTTCACCGTTTAACAACTGGTCCGGAAATTGTAGAAGCATTTGAAGGTTTAAAATTAGATGCATTTGTTGCTGGTGTTGGTACAGGTGGTACAATTACGGGTGCGGGTGCTGTGCTAAAAGAGAAGTATCCAGAGCTTGAAATTATTGCTGTTGAGCCAAAAGATTCACCAGTACTTTCTGGAGGTCAACCAGGGCCTCATAAAATTCAAGGTATCGGAGCTGGCTTCGTACCTGAAGTGTTAGATACAGATGTGTATTCTTCTGTATTCCCAGTTGAAAATGAAATTGCTTTCGAGGTAGCTCGTAAAGTAGCACGTGAAGAAGGTATCTTATGCGGTATTTCATCAGGTGCAGCTATTCATGTTGCGATTGAAGCAGCAAAACGTTTAGGTAAGGGCTCGAATGTTCTTGCAATCGTACCTTCTAATGGGGAACGTTACTTATCAACACCTTTATATCAATTTGAAGACTAATCCAATTATTTGAACGTAAAGGCTCCTTTAACGAGGAGTCTTTTTTATTTGTTAAAGAATCTTATTCTATTTTCAAGTTATGGATTACGAGATGTTTCGTTCGCAAAAGAGGTGGAGTGCGTACTGTTGCTTCGGATGTAAATGAGCGTTTTAGCATATTTGTTCATCACCGATCTGATGTAAAAACATTCGGTAATTAAATTTTACGTGGCTATTGAAAAATATTCGCTTCCAGGCAATATTCAAGTTAAGATGGAATCACATCATATGACTTAAAGGGGAATAGCAACTTGAAGACAATGCTGACGAGAACAATAACGATGGATGCAGACTCGTTTTTTTATAGTTATAAGAAGCAAACTGAAGCAGAACAAGCACATGTATTTTTAGAAAGTGGACGCGGAGGGAATTTTACAATAGCTGCTTGGAATCCGCTAGCTATAGCACAATCAATCGAGAATGGTTTACTTGTAAATTGGAGAAATGGTGAGACTGAAAATTTAAATGGTGAACCTCTTGCTTTGTTAGAGAAATTAGTGGAGAACTATCACATTGCATATAGTTCGGACCTTCCTGTTTTTCAAGGTGGTGCTATCGGGTTTGTTTCATACGATTACGCTCGTAAAATTGAAGCGTTACAGAATACTGCTGTAGATGATTTACATATACCAGATATCTATTTTTATATTTTTGATTGCTGGGCAGTACACGATGTGAAAACAAATAAAGTAACGCTTATGAAGCTAACAGACTGTAGTGTGGATTTGGAAGAATGGGCTAATGTGTGGCAAGAGGCCGCACAAGAAGGACTGCTTACACGTAAATTTGAAAAAACAAATGCTGTCGAAATAGTAAATGACGAAAGTGAATTGTTAGTATCTTTTGCTGGGACTGCCTTTGAGGAAGCAGTAAGTAAAATCCAAACATACATAGCGCAAGGTGATGTATTTCAAGTGAATTTGTCGGTACGTCAATCCAAAAAATTAAAGGCAACTGCAATGGATGTATATGAAGCATTACGTGCATTTAATCCTTCACCTTACATGGCTTATATAGAAGCGCCGGATTTTACTGTCGTTTCTGGTTCACCTGAGCTTTTGGTGAAGCGTCATGGTAAGGAGTTGTCTACTCGACCAATCGCTGGTACACGACCAAGAGGGAAATCTGAGGCTGAGGATTTAGCTTTAGCGCAAGAATTGATCGATAACGAAAAGGAACGCGCTGAACATGTAATGCTTGTTGATTTAGAGCGCAATGATTTAGGGAGAGTATCTACATATGGGACGGTTGAAGTAGATGAGTTCATGGTGATTGAACGTTATTCACACGTGATGCACATTGTTTCTAATGTACGAGGAGAAATAGCTGAAGGGAAAACCAATGCAGACGTTATCCGTGCCATGTTCCCAGGAGGAACGATAACAGGTGCACCTAAAATTCGTACGATGGAGATTATTGAAGAATTAGAACCTGTAAGACGAGGATTATATACGGGTTCAATTGGCTGGCTAGGCTTCACAGGTGATATGGAGTTTAATATTGTTATTCGTACAGCATTTGTTAAAGATGGAGTAGCGCATATTCAGGCAGGCGCAGGAATTGTTATTGATTCTGTTCCGGAAAGAGAATACCTAGAATCTTTAAATAAAGCGAAGGCGATGTGGCAGGCAAAGGCAATGGCAGAGGAGCGAGCAAAATGATTTTAATGATTGATAACTACGATTCTTTTACGTATAACCTTGTACAATATTTTGGGGAATTTGGACATGAATTAGTGGTCAAAAGAAACGATGTATTAACGGTGAAAGATATTGAGCAGCTTGCACCAGATATGATTGTCATTTCTCCGGGGCCATGTAGCCCAAATGAAGCGGGTGAAAGCCTGAACATTATTAAGTATTTCGCGGGAAATATTCCGATTTTAGGCGTTTGCCTTGGCCATCAAGCTATTGCTCAAGTATTCGGGGGGAATGTTATACGAGCTGAACGTTTGATGCATGGTAAAACATCACCGGTGCTACATGCTGAAATAGGTTTGCATAAGGGGATGCCAAATCCATTTGCAGCTACTCGTTACCACTCCTTAATTGTAGAAAAGGAAACGTTACCGGCATGTTTTGAAGTGACAGCATGGACAGAAGAAGGTGAAATTATGGGCGTTCGTCATAAAGACTATCCAATTGAGGGAGTGCAATATCATCCTGAATCGATTATGACGGAGCAAGGTAAAAAGCTTCTACGCCAGTTTATAGATTTGTATGTTGAGGGAGCGAAGTAAATGCTGTGCTGGATGAATGGAGACTACATAGCGGCGCAGGATTTGCGCATTTCACCATTTGATCATGGATTTTTATACGGGTTAGGCTTTTTTGAAACGTTTCGAACGTATAAGGGAAAGGTGTTTTGCTGGGAAGCACATATGGAGAGGTTGCAAACTGCGCTTTCTCAATATCGTATTCATATGCCGTATACTGAAGAGGATTTACTTAATGTTGCTCAGCAATTAAATGAACAAGCCGATGGGCAGGATGGATATTTCCGAATAAATGTCTCAGCTGGAGAGCATAGTATCGGTTTACAGCCTACTGAATATAGACAACCGAATGTTATTGTTTTTCGCAAAGAATTACATGATACACCTCGAGGTATGGAAAAAAACGCACAGTGGCTTGTAACACCGCGTAATACGCCTGAAAAAGGGCTTCGAGTGAAATCGCACCATTATGGCAATAACGTTCTTGGGCGTTTTGAGATGCCATCTTTGGCACAACAAGAAGGCTTCTTTTTAACGGAAAATGGCTTTGTTGCTGAAGGTGTAACATCAAATATCTTTTGGGTGAAAGATGATATACTATATACGCCTTCCTTAGAGGCGGGTATTTTACCTGGTATTATCCGAGCGTGGGTAGTTGAGCGAGCACAATCTCTAGGGATTAAGGTAAAAGAAGGCTTCTTTACTAAAGAGGATGTAGAGCAAAGTTCAGAGTGCTTTATTACTAACTCTGTACAAGAGCTTGTTCCAATTCTTAAATTAGAGAGTAAGCAGTTATTAGGCAATAAAGGGCCTGTTTATTCGCGTTTACATGAAGTATTTGTCAATGAAGTGGAACAAGAATAGAAGGAGAGTTAACATGCTAGAAAAATATACAACACCATTAACTATTAACGGGATCACGTTAGACTATACAGCAGAAACTTTTATGATGGGTATTTTAAATGTCACACCGGATTCATTTTCAGATGGAGGAAAGTACAATAACGTAGAAGCTGCAGTTGCTCAAGCGAAAAAAATGGTAGCTGAGGGCGCTAAAATTATTGATGTTGGCGGAGAATCAACACGCCCAGGTTATGAACGTATTTCCGATGAAGATGAAATTGCACGAATTGTACCAGTTATTCAAGCTTTAGTAGCTGAAGTGCCAGCAGTTATATCGGTTGATACGTATAAAGCGAACGTAGCTCGTGCAGCCATTGAAGCTGGTGCACATATTATTAATGATATTTGGGGAGCGCAAGCTGAACCCGAGATCGCTCAAGTTGCTGCAGATTTAAATGTACCGATTATTTTAATGCATAATCGAGACAACACTAATTACGGTGCTGATTTCTGGATGACGGCAAAGGCTGACTTAGAGAAGAGTATTGCTATTGCTCGGAATGCAGGTATACCAGACAATCATATTATTTTAGATCCAGGCATAGGCTTTGCGAAGACTACTGCTCAAAATATAGAAATGATGAAGCATTTAGATGATTTAGTAGCAATGGGTTATCCTGTTTTGCTAGCGACTTCACGTAAATCAATGATTGGTAATGTCTTAAAGTTGCCTGTTGAGGAGCGTATAGAAGGTACAGGGGCAACAGTTGTTTACGGTATTGAAAAAGGCTGCCATATGATTCGTGTGCATGATGTAAAGGAAATGGCACGATCTACACATATGGCTGATGTTTTAGTTGGTAAGCGTACTTATAAGGAGGAAGCGTGATGGACTATATTCATTTAAAGGACATGCAGTTTTACGGCTATCATGGCGTTTTAGCAGCGGAAACAACACTTGGCCAACGCTTCCGTGCCAATGTTTCACTTGCTGTAGATATGACAAAGGCTGGAGAGACGGATGACTTAAATCATACGGTGAACTATGCAGAGGTTTATGCGTTATGCCGTGATATTGTAGAAGGAGAGCCGTTCAAGCTTATTGAAGCGCTTGTATCCAAAATAGCAAACAGTATTTTAGAGACATACTCAGAAAAGGTTAAGGGAGTTCGCGTGGAGCTTATTAAACCAGATCCACCAATCCATGGCTATTATAAAGAAGTATCGGTAGAGATCACGAGAGGTGATTACGAATGAATGATGTGTATTTATCAATCGGTACAAATATGGGAGATCGATTTGAAAACCTACAACATGCTGTTACTCTTTTAAAGGGCAAAGAGGAAATTGAAGTTGTACACATTTCTTCTGTTTATGAAACAGCTGCTGTAGGCTACACGGACCAAGCAGATTTTTTAAATATTGCTGTTCATATTAAAACGAGTTACTCATCTTCCGAAATGCTGAACATTTGCCAATGGGTTGAAAGCGAACTTGGGCGTGTTCGTGAATTTCGATGGGGCCCTCGAATCATAGACCTTGACATTCTACTCTACAATCACGAAAATGTTGAAACAGAGAGCTTAATTGTTCCACATCCAAGAATGTATGAGCGAGCTTTCGTATTAGTTCCACTAATAGAAATTACACCTGCACCAGTTGGACAACAACTGCAAAGGGCACATGATACAATGCAGCAGATGAATTGTGATGAGGAAGGCGTAACTTTATGGCGAGCATCAGCAGAGCTGAAAATTATGCAGACCGTTAATTAAGTTTCTAATCCAGTGGTCAAAGATAACTGGTGTAGTGACTGCCTATAACATCAGCAAGCCTAAGCACAAAGCCAAATTCGGATGCCATCATGCCGAGGCATAATTGATTTGCGTAGCATTAACGATTGATATATGGAATAGGTGAAAACCTATAGAAGGGGGAAAACAGCGTTGAGTCAGACAACTGAGAAGCCGTTTCAAATTGGCGATATAGTCATGGACAACCGTGTCGTATTAGCACCAATGGCAGGAATCTGTAACTCTGCTTTCCGTTTAACTGTTAAGGAGTTCGGAGCAGGGCTAGTATATGCAGAAATGATTAGTGATAAAGGGATTGTCCAGAAGAACGAAAAAACACTAGGCATGCTTTATATCGATGAGCGTGAAAATCCACTTTCATTGCAAATCTTTGGTGGTGATAAGGCTACGCTAGTGGAAGCGGCTAAGTATGTAGATGAAAACACAACTGCCGATATTATCGATATTAATATGGGTTGCCCAGTTAATAAAATTATTAAATGTGAAGCGGGCGCCCGTTTACTTTTAGATCCAAATAAATTATATGAAATGGTAGCGGCTGTTGTAGATGCAGTAAAAAAACCTGTCAGCGTGAAAATGCGTATTGGCTGGGATGACGAGCATATCTTTGCTGTTGAGAATGCACAAGCTGCCGAACGTGCTGGTGCTTCAGCAGTAGCTGTTCATGGACGTACACGTGTACAAATGTATGAAGGAAAAGCAAATTGGGATTTCATTCGTCAAGTGAAGGAAAATGTAAAAATTCCTGTGCTTGGTAATGGTGATGTAGAAACTCCTCAAGATGCAAAACGTATGCTTGATACTACTGGAGTGGACGCAGTAATGATTGGACGCGCTGCGTTAGGCAATCCATGGATGATTTATCGTACAGTTCAATACCTTGAAACTGGTGAGTTAAAGGAAGAGCCGAGTGTACGCGAAAAAATTGATGTGTGTTTGCTTCACTTTGAACGCCTTATGCAATTAAAAGGAGAAGGTGTGGCGGTACGTGAAATGCGTAAACATGCTTCATGGTATTTAAAAGGTATTCGTGGTAATGGTAAAGCGCGTAAAGCGATTAACCAAACAGAAACTGCGGTAGAGCTTCGTGCGCTATTAAATGGAATTGTACAAGACTACGAAGAGCTTGAATCTAAATTAATAGTACCAGAAGCAAAAGAATTCATTCTTTAATACAGTAAATAGACGTCTCTCTGTTCGTTCTGAGACGTCTATTTTTCTGGTAACATTAATTTTTAGAATTATTAATTATTTATCCTATTGTGGAAATTAAAACGAAACAGATGATTACAGCAATAAAATTGTGTACAATAGAAATATTATGGACGTAAACGCAACGCGGACAATTTAATAAGGAGTGAAACAAGTGTCAAACATAGAAGAATTAAATGATCAGCTTTTGGTGAGACGCCAAAAAATGACGGCTATTCGAGAAAATGGTCAAGATCCATTTGGTAGTCGTTTTGAACGCACGCATTTATCAACAGAAGTGCGTGAACAATTTGCAGATCAAACGAAAGAGCAGCTAGAAGAAAACCTACAAGAGGTAATTATTGCGGGTCGTATTATGACGAAACGCGGTAAAGGAAAAGCTGGCTTTGCACATATTCAAGATTTAGGTGGCCAAATTCAAATTTATGTTCGTCAAGATCATGTTGGCGAAGAAGCATATGAATTATTTAAACAAGCTGACTTAGGCGATATCGTAGGTATTCGTGGTAATGTATTCCGAACACAAGTTGGAGAGCTTTCAGTAAAAGCTGAAGAATTTACATTCCTATCAAAAGCTCTACGCCCTATGCCAGAAAAATTCCATGGCTTACAAGATGTTGAACAACGTTACCGTCAACGCTATTTAGATTTAATGACGAATGAGGATAGTAAAACAACATTCATTACACGTTCTAAAATTATCCGTGCTATTCGCAATTATTTAGATAATGCAGGATATTTAGAAGTAGAAACACCAATGCTTCATACAATAGCTGGTGGTGCGGCGGCTCGTCCGTTTATTACACACCATAATGCGCTTGATATGGAATTATATATGCGTATTGCAATCGAACTGCATTTGAAACGTCTAATTGTTGGTGGACTAGAGAAAGTATATGAAATTGGTCGTGTTTTCCGAAATGAAGGGATTTCAACACGCCACAATCCTGAATTCACAATGATAGAGCTGTATGAAGCTTATGCGGATTATAAAGATATTATGTCTCTAACTGAAAACCTTATTGCTCATGTAGCTCAGGAAGTTTTGGGCACTACTACAGTTCAATACGGTGAAGATGAAATTAATCTTGCTGTAGGCTGGAAACGAGTTCATATGGTAGATGCAGTAAAAGAAGCTACAGGTGTAGACTTCTGGCAACCGATGACTAAGGAACAAGCTCAAGCGCTTGCTAAAGAACATGGAGTAGAAGTTAAAGAAACACATGAGGTAGGGCATATTATTAACGAGTTCTTCGAGCAAAAGATTGAAGAGACTCTTGTTCAGCCTACATTTGTTTATGGTCATCCAGTAGAAATCTCGCCTCTAGCAAAGAAAAACCCAGAGGACGAGCGTTTCACAGACCGTTTCGAACTATTTATCGTCCGTCGTGAGCATGCAAATGCCTTTACAGAACTAAATGATCCAATTGACCAACGTGAGCGCTTTGAAGCTCAGTTAGCTGAAAAAGCAGCTGGTAATGATGAAGCACACGAAATGGACAATGATTTCATTGAAGCATTAGAATACGGTATGCCTCCAACAGGTGGATTAGGTGTTGGTATCGACCGTTTAATCATGCTTCTTACAAATTCACCATCAATTCGCGACGTATTATTATTCCCAACAATGCGTCATACTACTAAGTAATAGTTTTAAAAGGTTATCTTGAATAAGCAGGAGTCGAGGTGTAGAAGAAGCACTAAGACTCCTGTTTTGCATCTTCTGCAATGAAATAGTAACTATTTAAAAGTTTAAATTAGAAAGAATTAAGTAGAGTATTTAAATGATGAATGAATTTAAGGTATACTTTTAGAGTTCTATAATTTGCAGATTAAATAGAAATAGACATTATCAAAAGTTTTATTGGAGGCTTATAATGAATTATAAAATCTTTAACAAACAAGTATTTGAACAGGCACAAGTACGCTCAGTTTCAGATGTTCTGTTAACTGAGGAAGAGCTTGAACATGGTATGAAATTGGCGGTTTCTAAAGCAGATCCAACTCTTACATTATATTTAGTGGATATAAACGGTCAGAAGAAATTCGATGTCCGTTGGGATGATTCCTCTGAAATTTTCAGCGGCTGGTATTCTGCGTGGGATAATTTCTCTTGGTGCCTAGATGTAGCTGATAAACAAAATAATTAAAATTAGTTGATTTTAGATTTAAGTTTAATTAGCTAACTTTCAATTTTGAATACCGCATTTGTAGCAGAACAATAAAGTTAAAAAAGTAACAAACATGAATAAGTAGGAGTCGAGGTGCAGGAGAACCGCTGACTCCTTTTTTCATGGTTGAGTATTTATTAGGGTAATGGTGCGTTCCGATGTGTTTTGATATCTTTTATGCTTTACGAAGGGAAGCTTTAGAAAGAATCCTTGAAAAAAGACCAATATAGATACTCTTCTTATTTAACTATCTTTCAGTAGGTGTCCAAACACCTGTCGCTGCGCTTTCGCTACAAAGGCATTTTCTGAAAGAAAGTTAAAGCCTCTAGCGGATGTTACGGGATCGGCAAGGAGTTCTTTGTGCAAGCAAAAAGCCAATTCCGGACGCAATTATGCCGAGGCATAATTGATTTTATTGAGATTTATGAGAAAGAGATGTATAGTAAAACAAATAAAGAGATAGCTAGAAGATTATAAGAATTATTTAGTGCTCGAAAAATCGTAAAATAGCTCGCTAATTCTATATTTATAAAAAAGATAATTTTATAGCAAAAAAACACTTGCGGTTGTATTGAAATCGTGTTAAATTATTACTTGTCGTTAAGACGACGCAAGAAACGAAACGGATTCAAAAAAACATTAAATAAAGATGTTGACATTGAAAACGCAGAGTGATATTATATAAGAGTTGCTGCTTTTGAAAAGAAGTTAAAAACTTCTAAAAAAGTGTTGACAACAAAAACAAGAAAATGTTATGTTATAAAAGTTGTTGAAACAAAATGACAACAAAATGAACCTTGAAAACTGAACAAGCAAAACGTAATCAATAAAGTTTTTAGTAACTAACCTAGAGTTGGTGAACGAAACAAAATTTTGGA
>NZ_JBIWFQ010000051.1:0-21281 GCF_044763105.1 Lysinibacillus sp. NPDC096212
GCAAAATAGCCATCTATCCGAAAAAATAGGATAGATGGCCATTCGTCGTGCGTACCGAGAAGGTGCGCTTATTTTTTATATTTCGGGCTTACATTGTATTTTTATAGTATTCAGTTCAGTTACGATTAGAAACTATTTGGTTGTCATACAGCCAGGCATGACGGACAAATCCTGCTTTGTTGGAACTAACATATACATATATAAAGTACTTACTATTGAGATGGAAAGGGGGAAAATCAATGCCGAGCGGAACGCATCAGGTAGAGGTGGAGTTACCGATAAATAAGATTTGGGATTTTGTTAAGGATATGGATAACTGGGCTCCACTTATTCCTGGATATATTCAACACCGAAAAATTACTAACCGCCAGTCCACTTGGGAATTTTATAGTAACATCGGATTCATAAAGAAAAAGATTAATCTAATGGCCACTATAGAAGAATGGATTGAACCGACAAGGGTTACTTTTAATTTAAAGGGTTTAAATGAGGAACTTTCAGGCGGTGGCTATTTCCTGGCAGAAGTAATAGCTAAAAATAAAACGAGGATAACAGGTTTTCTTGAGATCAATGCTGGTGGTGCATTGGGACCGCTGGTTAATGAGGTATTAAAGTCTTATCTTCCTAAAGTAACAGAAGAAATGACGATTGGGATCTCTACAAAATTGGAGGAGCTTAATTAAAAAATGTTGCATAAAGTCATTGCTACACCACAGAAAATGAAAGATTATTACGTTCTTTCATGGGAGTTCAATAAGTAAAAAAGAGCTGCATATGCAACTCAATGTTATACAAGTAAAGCCCCGAATAATCTCACCTGCTCCTCAAATTAGCCCTCATCTATTTAAGATGGGGGCTATTTGACGCTTACGAATTATTTGCGACAATGTTGCTATTCCGAGTCGTTATGCAAAAGAAGATAATAATTGGTTGAATCTATCGCGCTCCTCTAAAAAAGCGCAATGGCCGCTGTTTTGGAACGGAACTAGCGTTGAATTTTTGATCAGCTTATTTGTTTCCTCAGCTTGAGTAAACGGAACGACTTTATCGTGAATTCCGTGAATAATTAATGTGGGTACATCGATCTGACCAAGATCGTTGTAAACATTTTCATCCCTAAGCGTGACCATAATGGCGGAAGTCGCCCAATTCGCCGCTTGTAATCCCATTAAAACGAACCAATCGGATTTCAGTTCGGAAATATACTGAAAGAAAAAAATTCGCGTTTGGTCTTGCAGCATTTGCGGTCGGTCATGATTTGTATCCTCGATGATTTTATTTGTAAATTCTTTTGGAACGCTAGATGGAGAGGCAGCGTCGACCAGGACGAGTTTAGATACCCTATACCCTTTGTAACGAGCCATGTAACGGATCGAGATTGCACCTCCTGTAGAGTGCCCTACCAGTGTTATGTTGCTTAGCTGTAACGTCTCGATGACCATGCGGACATCATCTGCTAATCTATCGAAAGAATACCCGCTAAAAGGTTTATCCGATTTGCCATATCCCCTCCAGTCCATTCCAATACAACGATATCCAAGCGTTGGAAGGAAATTGAACTGATATTCGAACTGGTTATGGTTTAGCGGCCACCCATGAATAAACAGAATCGTTTTGTTTCCCTTTGGATTGATGTCCTCGATAAATACGTTGACGCCTGGTTCGACAGTTACAAAGTATCCCAAGTGTATCACCCCATTTATTAAAAAGTAATTTCCCATTAAGATATTCACCTAAGGCAGAGTGTATGCCTAATATCGGCGTTAAACTTTGTTGAGCTAGTGCGAAGTTCTGATGAATACAAACTTAAGAAACGCCCAAGGATGGTAGGGGGATTTTTCGATTTTTAATGCAATGGCGGAAAGCCCCTTTCCTCGTTGAAGCAGCATATTAGTATTGATATTTTCGCTCTATAATAACGCGATTTCAACAGTTGAATTCGCTTCAAAAGGTTAAGCAACAAACCAGAAAACGAGCGCTGATTCTTGTTACATAATCGCGCCCGATTGTTGAAGATCGTTATTCAACTAAAGCCCCTGTAGTTAAAATCAAGAACTTTATAAGAAGATTAACTAAATTCAAGAAACTACTCTAAGATATTCTTATACGCTTTAAAAAGTATAAATCCTATAAAACAACTTAGTAGGTTTAGAATAATGTCATCTATATCAAAACTACCTAAAAACAAGATTAATTGGAGGATTTCTACACTGAGTATGAGTAAAAAGCAAGAAATCATCGTTTTGATTATATTTCTTTGAGAGGTAAAAGCCATTGGTATTAGAAATCCCATTGGTATAAAAGGAATGATATTACCAAAAATATTCATAAAAGCTATACTAAAACTCAAATCACTTATATAAGTTTCGATTGTTCTAAAAGGAACTAAGTTTGCACTTAATCCCCATTGGTCCCTACGCTCCATATTCGATTGTATAGTATTGATAACATCTTGTATGTCTCCATTGAACTTAATCACTATAAAATTTAGCACTAATAATATGTATATTGAAAAAAGAATCCTCCAATTTTTGTTATTCATACTTAGAAACCACCTCAATTCAGCCTATGTACTAGATCATTGGTTGAAGTATAACCTTCCAAAGCGCCGTTTGGTAACATTTCATAAAAAAATGTTATTCAACAATATGGCCCGATTGTTGAACAACAAGTTAAAAAACACTCTTCAACTATCCTGCGCCGTTAGTTGAATTAGAAAAAGATGGAATCTCTATGGAATCCCATCTTTAAGTAAAGCACCCATTAGCTTAAAAAGAGAAGTTAATTTTCGGAGGACATTGTACCCCAAGGCGGATTATACAAAGTAAACCGCTAGAGCCCCTTGTTCCAACCCCAACGACAAGAACCGTCCCCTTAACCCAGCCACGTTTTTCCACTCTGGCATATAATTTTAATAAGGTTATTTTATAAAAAGCAATATAAAGGGGATATATATATGATTGTAGATGTTAATGTTTTCAACTTTACTGATATCACAACAGCATTAGTGAGCGCACAAGACGGAGATGTATTCAATTTTTTATTATAAATGATATCAATTTCAGTAGTGTTGTTTTGATACAAAAAAATATCACAATTAACCTGATAAATAGCAGCGGCAGTAGTAGTGTTACACTTGCGATTACAAGTGGAGGAAGCTTTCGTCACTTTTCAACGTTAACAAACGGCAGTTTAACCGGAGTGTCGATGAATGTAGGTGTAGGTATCATCCTTGATGGCGGAGGGACGGGCGGAGGTATATTAATTTTCGGTTCCAATTGTTCCCTAACGCTTGATGGCAGCACAATTACCAATTGCAGGAGTAGTGGCAACGGTGGCGGCATCCTGGTTCAGGGCAATATTAGTAGAAGCAGTCTGATCATGAACGCCGCGCTCATAGAAAACTGTTTTGCTGGTAGTGGTGCCGGTGTCTTTGGTGCTGACTGTGACATCGTGATGAACGGTGGGGAAATAACAGGCAACCGTGCGAACAACAGCGGTGGCGGTATTACCAATAGCGGGAGGGAACAGACTGGGTTCCACCCTTACCATTGACGGAGGAATAATCACCGCTAATTCTACCGTGGTGGCTTTCGGTGACGCAGGAGGTATAAACGCGTTTGACACCATCGTTACAATTCAAAACAGTGAAATAAGCAACAATTCGGCCGACGGCAATGGCGGCGGCATCTATTCAATGCCACAATCTTTGGGTAGCAATGCAAATGCGCTTGTTATCATGAACAGCACAATAATTGGCAACAGTATAAGAAATTTCGGCGGAGGTATTAGGGTACAGGGTGTTCTAGGCGAATTTTCAATTACAAACTGCTTAATTACTGAAAATAAGGCAGTCAGTGTTATAGCCGGCTCAAATCAAGGCGGTGGCATTTACTTCTCCAGTGGCTCCACCCTTACCCTAAGCGACGACCAGGTGACCGGAAACACGGCGGGAACAGGAGGAGGCGGGATTTTTGTAAATGATGGCTCTATCCTTGTCCTTACAGGGATCGCTGAGGTAAGCGGAAACCAGGCGGGCCTTGAAGGTGGCGGCATTGATGCATTTTCCGGCTCTTCCGTTACCATCGAAGGAAACGCAAGAGTTATCAATAACCACGCAAACAGCAACGGGGATCCCCAAAATGCTACCCGTGGCGGCGGAGGGATTGCGCTTTTTGCGTCGACCCTTACGGTAAATGCGAGTGCGACCTTCAGCGGCAACTCATCTTTAAGCTACGGCGGAGCAATTTGGACTTTTCCGACATTCACTCCCATCTCAACTGTTACCATTACGGGCGGGACGATTGAAAATAATACAGCAAATTTTGGCGGTGGCATCTCCATGGGCGCCGTTCCAGGATTCATACCTACCTTAACGATAACCGGCGGCATAATTATGAATAACACCGCATTAACGGATGGCGGCGGCATCATTGCCATGGGTTCGCTCGTTTCAATTGCCGGCGCCGAAATAACAAATAATACCGCCGGTGGGGACGGCGGAGGTATATTTACGGATGATCTCGCCAATGTAACGGTATTTGCCTCCGTTATATTCAGTGGAAACCTTGCGCAAACATATGCTTATTGGGCTATCACAAGCGGGGGTGACAGCGATATATATAAGACGCATATATTTACAGAGCATTTCAGCACTTTCATCCCAAATCAGACGCCGCCACCGTTGGTATGGTCTTTTTTAAATGCTTATAACAATTACGACATCAACTATGTTAAGCCGGTGAAAATCGTAACAGTAAACTTTGTAGAGTTCAATAACCCCGCCCATGTGATACATTCAACCATTATTAACAGTTTTATTGGCGCCACGGTAATCATTCCGCCGTTTGAAACGTTTACGGACATCAATGGTACGCTATGGACATTGTTCCCTCCAGACCAGCCCTCACAAACAATACAATTAATCAATCCTGAGGCAGATTACGTCGTTACATTCACTTACGCAACAACACCTATATTCACGATAACACGTAGGTCTGTTAACGCCTGCTGTAAAGGCATTCGCATTGATTGCGATAACTGCTAACTGACCTGACATCGGTAAAAAGCGTCACGTTTTGTGGCTTTACCGAAATGACCGACATCGTGTCTACCCTCCTGCAGGTCAAAGCACAAAGCCGAATCCGGATTACAGAAAGAAGATTAAAAAAGCTGAAAACTCAGAAGAAATAAGAAAGGCATTTGTTCCTTTTCTTTTAGTAGGGTTCTATTTTTTGTATCCATTTCATTATTTCTTACTTAACTAACGGGGTGCAAGAGTTAAACAAGGTGTTGCAGCGGCAGCATCTTTTTTCTTGTTGTGCTAACGGGGCAGTTTAGTTTAAAAAAATAAGAGCTGTCTAAACAGCTCAATGTTCTTCAAGTAAAGCACCTTTTAGCTATATAATGTGAAAACTATTAATTGATAAGTTTTCACGTTTTATATGATACCCAAATCTTATATAAATCTAATCCAGATTCCTTTTCATAAAAATTTTTTGTATGAACTTGAAATTCATCTATTTGAGCTAAGAAAAACGCTAGAGAATAAGCTATTTTATAATCAGGTGTAATGTATCCCGATATTGTTCGTCCGAACATTTCGTTCGAAATAGAGTCTGCCCATACTTCAGATTCTCTAATAGTGTCAAAGATAAAATCTTCTCTTTTCCAAACAATTTCCATTTTATAATCATCTCCTCACTTCTTAGATAAAACTATTTCGCCTTTCTCTTTTGTAAAACCTTCTTGAGCTATACTGCTTCTTCGTATTATAAGGTCAGCCAGATATTTCTGGTTGATCATTTTTTATTTGGTTTTATTATAGCAGTAGCCAGGGTAGGACGTAACTGCTCGTGGGGCTTGACCCCGTCAACTAAACCGTTCGCCCCTACTTGCAGAAACATGATTGAGGCTGGTTGGGACTTAGATCTCGTATAACAAGCGAAGCTATGACACTGCATGGAGGATTAGGGGTAACTGGTAAACTATGATTCTAGGAGGAGATTAAAAATGAATCCAGTCATTGGTCTGGATATTTCAAAAGGAGAAAGCCAGGTTCAAGCATTTTTAGATAAAGGCAAACCATATCGTAAAAGTTTTAAGGTAACGCATACTTTAGAAGGTCTAAATGACCTTGTTATATTTTTAGAGGATGTAAAAAACGAGGCTGGTATGAAGCCTACGATCATTTTAGAAGCTACAGGACATTATGGTGCTCCTGTCATTCATTATTTAGAAGAACGAGGATATTTATTGATCATCATTAATCCGTTAATTTCATATAAAGCAAGAGGTTCGAGTTTGAGAAAAGTAAAAACGGATGCCATTGATGCCTATCTTCTTTGTGAATTGTTCTATAAAGAGGAATTGGAGCCATATAAAAAGCGTGGTGTGCAGTTATTAAACCTTCGTAATCTTACTAGACAACATGAAAATATAACTGGTGTAATGATTCAAACTAAGTTGCAATTTCAGGCAGTCCTTGAACAGATATTCCCTGAATATAAAGGGGTTTTCGGAGATTTATATTCTAATGTTTCACTATTAACTCTTTCAGATTTCCCTTCTTCAGAAGATATTTTGAAAGCAAGTGAGGAATCCATTACAGACAAAATTAATGAACTATGTAAGAGTAGGTCCATTAAATGGGCAAATGAAAAAGCTTTACAGCTTAAAGCCGCTGCAGCTCGTAATCCTTTTGAAAAGACCGTTTACCAGAGTCATATTTTAAGTCTTGATATGTATATAAAGATCCTTCTTCAATACAAAGAGCATCTATCAAAGTTAGAGTCAGAAATAGATGCCCTCGCAAAAGAAATTGAAGAATATAGTATTATCAAATCTATTCCCGGTATCGGTGAAAAAATCGCTGCAACGATTATTTCTGAGATTGGTGAAATAGATCGATTTAACAACCCTAAAAAGCTTGTGGCTTTCGCTGGAGTTGACCCAAGTGTTTTCGAATCAGGTAAGTTTTCAGCGACCAAAAATCGAATTACAAAACGAGGTTCAAGTAGACTTCGTCATGCCTTGTTCATGGCTGTTCGTTGTGCAATACGAGATTGCAGGAAAACTAAAACAGACGATAAAATCATTCCTCGAAACAAGCAATTGCGTGAGTTTTATGATAAAAAACGTGACGAAGGAAAACCTTTTAAAGTAGCGATAGTAGCTTGTATTAATAAACTATTACATTGGATTTTTCCCTTATTAAAAAATAGAACTACGTACCAAGATTTAGCTTGATAAGTAAGTACAACTAAATCAAACAAAACCTTCCAAAAACAAACTTTAGGAAGGTTATTTGTCATGCACTTTTTAGTATAGCACGTGCCTATTAAACTTTTAACAGAAAATTATTGACAAACTATTAGCTGGTTTAGTTTAAGTACATTTCTTCACAATATTTACATTAACTTTAACATAAATATCCAGTAATGAATCACCTCTAAGAACAACTAAAGAGGTCATTTTTATCAAACTTTATTAAAATTATCAAACTTTATTATAAACAATCAAACTTTTTTACAAAGCTACACTTAAATATTCCAATTTTCATTTTTGCTCATAAAAAAGCTGAACTAATTTGTTTGAATTATTCAGCCTAAAAATACCTATTATAATGTTACACATTTTATGAAGAATACTGGTGTATAGATAATACGTTAACTATTGACTTTTAATAAAATCGAATTGCTACTTTTTTATTATATATAATCGTTTCTCCCAAAATATAGCTCGGAAATTGATTCACTTAAACTCCCGTATTTCTCTAGATAAACTTCGCAGTATCTCCATATAAACTACAGATTATCCTTCTATAGTTGAACTATCAAGGAGGTAATAAAAAATGAATTTTATCAAACGTGCATTTTTAAGTGTAAAAGCAAGGAAAGGGAAATCGCTAATATTATTTACTGTATTTCTAGTAGTTTCTAATCTAGTATTAGCGGGTTTTGCAATTCAAAATGTCTCACAAAAGGCGAATGATCATGCTAGACAAACATTAGGTGTAGACGTAAGTCTTAGAATCGATGAAGAGAAGCTTATGGAAAATGTGGCAAAACAGCGAGAAGAGAATCCGAGTGGAAAAATAAAGCATCCGGAACTTTTGGTAGAAGAAGCAGACCAGTTAGCTAAATCGCCCTATGTAATAGACTACAACTATTTAAAAAGTGACATGCTTGTAGCAGATGATTTTGCACCTATTAATAGTGAAAAAGATGAAGAAGGGGTAATTGGAACAGTAGGTGGTAGTAACCCTGGAAATATGAAAATGCCTAATACATTTATCCAAGGTGTAAGAAGTTCTGATTTAATGCAAGATTTTACAGATGGAACGAATGAAATTATTGACGGTCGTCCAGTTACATCAGAGGATGCGAATAAGAAAGTAGCTCTGATTGAAAAACGGTTAGCCGAACAAAACGAGCTTCAAGTTGGTGATAAGTTAAAGATTAAATCACCTGATGAAACAGCGAAGGTTGACTTAGAAATAATAGGGATATACAAAAATTCCGGGATAACTGACTTCGAGGAAAACTTACCAGCTATGATGCATCCATCGAATAAAATATACACTACTTATGATTCGACGAAAGAAATGGAGAAAGAAAATGATAAAAAGGATGTATCTATTAACGAAGTAATTTACTATTTAAATGATCCAGAAAATATTGAGGATTTTAAAGCAGACGCAAAGAAAACAAATATTGATTTCAATCTATTTAAGTTAGATGCGCATGACGCTTTATATCAAAAAATGGTAGGCCCTATCGAGAATATTGCCGCTACTTCTAAAATGATTGTCTATTTAGTATCCATTGCAGGATCCATTATATTAGGTCTTATTATTATGTTGACCATAAAAGAGCGACGTAAGGAATTAGGTATTCTATTGGCTATCGGTGAAAAAAAGAGGAAATTAATAGGACAACTGTTAGTAGAAGTACTTTGTATAGCTGTACTAGCATTTGGCATTTCTATCATTACAGGTAAAACAGTGTCGCAAAAAATGGGAGACAGTTTATTACAGCAAGAAGTTATTGCTGCTGAAGATCAACAACAAGAATCAAATACTTTAGGATTCTCGTTTGGAATGATGAATAAACAAAATAAAGATGTTGAACCTATCGACAATATTGATGTAAGTATATCAACTCAAGATGTGTTGAATTTAGGTGGATTAGGGCTATTAATTGCGATTTTATCAACACTGCTACCAGCATTATCAATACTTCGTTTAAATCCAAAAGAAATACTATTAAAAGATGAGTAGGAGGAGTCATATGGACATCATATTACAATTTAAAAATTTAAATTACTATTATCAAAGTAATAATGGGAAGAACACTTTATTAGAGAATGTTAACTTTACCTTTGAAACAGGATGTTTCTATAGCATTTTAGGTCCATCAGGTTCAGGAAAAACAACAGCACTTACTTTAGCAAGTGGATTAGATAACCCTAAAGAAGGACATGTGCTCTACAAAGGAAAAGATATACGGAAAATTGGTTTAGATAAATATAGAAATAAATATGTTTCAATAATCTTTCAATCTTATAATCTGATTACGTATATGACGGCTCTTCAAAATGTCGTCACGGCAATGGAAATTACAGGGGTTAACATAAAAGATAAAAAGAGAAGAGCTCTTGATTTATTAGAAATGGTAGGCTTGTCAGAACTCGAAGCAAAAAGAAAGGTTTTACAGCTTAGTGGCGGTCAACAACAGCGTGTAGCCATAGCCCGTGCATTATCTTGTGAGGTAGATTTATTAATTGCGGATGAACCGACTGGTAATCTAGACGAGAAAACTTCGGATGAAATTGTAAAATTGTTCAAAGAACTAGCGCATAAAGAAAATAAATGTATCATCGTTGTCACTCATTCCCAGGAAGTCGCTAAACAGTCTGATAAGGTAGTTTATCTTGAACAACGAAATTTGGTTTGTAAAAATGTGAAGAAGAAATAGTTTGTAAAAATGTGAAGTCAAATATTAAAATTGGAGTGGAAAAAATGTGGACAAAAATAGCAGCATCCATTGGCTTAGTATCTATCGGAATAGCAATTGGTTTATTTGCAAATTTGGCGAATTTAGGTGGTGACTCGGATCAAAATGAAACCAATATGTTTCAAGACAAAAACACGTATTCAGAAGAAAAGATTCCCGATCAGCGGCAGTGGGAATCTCCAAATCCAAGAGGAGAAATGACGCCAGAGCAGTGGGAGGAGTTCACATCAAAACCAGGTGAACGTACACCAGATCAGCGGGATCCTTTCTCATCTAATTCAGAAGAAGATATGATACAAGGTTCTACATCTCCTATTTGAAATTCTTGCATGCGTGGCCCGACAGATTTACCTTCAGGTAGAAATGAACTGCCTCCTAAATATCGGTTATAAATAACGTTTCCCCTAGGATAAACAGGTGAAGATTAAAACATGTTTATCTTAGGGGGAACTTTTTGTTTTAATCAAAATTTCTCTAAGAAATCTACCAGTAGAGATTTTTAGAATTGAAGCTCTTAAAAAGACAATATCCTTATCGGTAGGAAAGCAATGAAGGAGGATGTATAAAAATCTATGATAAAGGCTGGAATTATAATCCTTATTAATTTTATAAATAAATCTTTAAATTACAAAATAAGAATCCATCTTTTTTCAAAATGGATTCTTATTATTATCATTATCATATTAATAAAGTTTTTAAGAGTTTTTAATCATTAATCATATTGATAAGTGACTTCATACTCTTAAAGAAGATATCCTCTGCTCCTAATGCTTTAAGCGATACGTATGTTAAACACGAACACAATAACAATGTAAAAACGGCCAATAACATCAATGGACGTAGATCAATTTTATACATAAAAGCTTCTCCTTAGTTGAATAAGTTGAAAGAAAACTGTTGAATAGACATATAAATCTAGACGTGCCCATCCTGTTGAAAGTATCAATTTTCTTCCTAACAACTAATTTACATGACCAATCTGGTATTTGTGTGAAGATATTGAGGTGTTTATGTAGAGAAATTAAACTCAAAAGCTTTCCTTCCAGTCGATTGTGGTAATCACATTGATGTTACAAAACAAAGTCGCAAAGAACCTCCATATTTGTAAATGAGATTGTCTAATATAATTTTAAAAGGTGAGGCATCTTCACATAAACTACAAATTGAACGGTTATAATGGCTACAAGGGGGATCTATCGATGAACTATCATATTCTTGTAGTAGAAGACGATTTAGAAATTCAAGAATTAATTAAACAGTTTTTAATGACACAAAATTATTCCATAGAGGTTGCATCAGATGGGTTAGAGGGAATGAAGCGATTTAATACACAATCGTTTGATTTAATTCTTCTTGATGTAATGATGCCCAACCTTAACGGGTTTGAAGTTGCCAAAATGATTCGTAGTGAGTCAAGTATTCCAATTATTATGTTAACAGCTTTAGAAGAAGAACAAGATCAAATGAAAGGTTTTGATCTAGGGATTGACGATTATATAACAAAACCATTTTCATTTCATGTATTGATTAGACGAGTACAAGCGGTTCTAAGAAGAAGTTATTGTAATAATAAGGAGAATCATTTAAGTTTTAATGAACTAAATGTCGATCGTGATGGATATAAAGCCTTTGTAAATAAGATTGAAGTACCATTAACAACAAAAGAATTCGAAATTCTACAACTACTACTTCATAATGAAAAAAAGGTGCTTACTAGAGAAATCATCATTGAAAAAATTTGGGGATATGATTATTCAGGAGAAACACGAATGATTGATACACATATAAAAAATTTAAGAAAAAAATTAAATATACCCTACATTAAAACAGTAAAGGGTATTGGATACAAAATCGATGAATAGGATTGTTAACATCATGAAGATGAAAAAAATAACCTATAAACTCTTTATGATCACTTCTCTCATTTTGTTATCTTTTGCAGTCTTGATTTATTTAACTTTATATTTCTTCCTTCCAACATTTCATGAACAATATAAAACTAATCAGCTCCAATCGGGAATAGAGGAAATAATCCATAATTCTAAAAATTTAACATTAACAAATGCGATACCGCTTTTTGACGACTACATCAAAAATAACAATGCCTTCATTTACCTACAAACTAAAGAAGGAACTATTATATATTCGCCTAATTTTTTGATGCAGGGAATTTCGCAACCACCGAATGCAATTGCAAAAACTGCATTAATACAGAATGAAGAAACACCTAAGAATGCATATTTTGTTACTTTGCCGATTCAATTTCTAGATGAAAGTAATTTAACGGTTACTGTATTCGCAACATTTCAACCTATTGATGAAGCGTCGCAGGTCTTAGTACGTTTTCTACCTTTTATAAGTATCATTGTAGTAGTTATTGGATTGGGGAGTGCCTATTTATATTCAAGGTTCATTACAAAGCCTCTCATCTACATTAATGAGGGGGCGCAAAAGATGGCGAACCTGGATTTTTCCGAAAACATTGTAGTTCGTTCAAATGACGAATTAGAGGAACTATCCAGTAGCTTGAATGAAATGTCGAATAATTTGCAACAAACAATGCAAGATCTACAAAAAGTAAATGAGCAATTAAAAGACGATATTGAAAGAGAACGAAAAATCGAAACAAAACGTAGAGAATTTTTCGCAACTGTTGCACATGAATTAAAAACTCCTCTCACTGTGATGAAGGGATATTTAGAAGGGATGATTTATAATATCGGTCCTTATCAAAATCGAGACTTCTATTTAGAAAAAAACCACGAAATAATCGAGAGAATGGAGCAATTGGTTCGAGAAATTTTAAGTATGTCAAAGCTTGAACAAGATACCTTTAAACTGCAATTGGAAGAAGTTAATCTTTTAGAATTATTTGATGCAATAACGAAAGATCTCGGTTTTTTTGCTTCTAAAAAAGACATTCAGATAATAAAACAAATTTCTTCTTACATGAATATACGTACAGATCATGACTTATTAGAAAAAGCCTTTAAAAACATAATTCATAATGCGATTATGTATTCACCGCAAGGAGAAACTGTCTTTATAGAGGTAACTGAGCTTTCAAAAGAAAGTCAGATTGAAATAAAAGTGATTAATACAGGTGTTAAAATTAAAGAAGAAGAAATCCAACAATTATTCGAGCCATTTTATCGAATCGAAAAGTCAAGGAATCGAAATACAGGTGGAAGCGGACTAGGTCTATATATTGTAAAACAAATTTTTGAAGCTCTATCTGTCACCTGTTCAATAAGTAATATCGAAAATGGCGTTCAATTTTTAGTTCATATACCTCGTTTCGATTGTAAAGGTTAAGACGTAAATAGAGGAATTTTCTATCAACATAACCAGGCACTGAACTGCTTCATTAGACAACGAGAATAATAAAGATGTTTTAAACGGCTTGAGTCCTAATTCTAAAGGACTCAAGCCGCATAATCGTTTCTGGTAGCCATAAGGAAGGGAAGTCAGGGGAGTTTACTCCTCTATTTGAACCAATGACTGTTTTAAGATATCTTCTAATACTCTAGTTAAAAAATCCAATTCATTAGATTGGTATTTATTTAAAAAATGAATTACATTCTTTTCTATATGCTCATGGAGGTCCTTGTGAACCTCAAACAATTCATATCCGAGTGGCGTAATAGAAAAGAGAATTTCCTTTTTATTATCGGGCAACTGCTCTTTTTTTATGAGGTTCAAACTCTCTAACTTGCGCGTAATTTTTGAAACGGTTCCTTTTGGAATTTCCATTTCTTTGGAAATTGTAATGCCATTGACAGGCCCGAATTTTCCAACTGCTTCTAAAACATGTAACATCATTATCGTTATATTCGGCAAAAGTTGTCTTAAAATTGGATTTTTAATCTTTTGGGCCATCCACTGTTTTTCCTCGTCATCTCCGTCTGTAAATCTTTTCGAAATTTGCTCTGTTAATTTAATGATTTGAAAAACAAGAGCATCCTTTTCTGTGTTATCGTACATCGTTTATTCACCTTTTCATAAATTTATTAAGAAATAAGCCTGTTTCTATAGTATACAAGAAAAAAGCAATCTCACAAAGTTTCCTAGAAACAATATTGACATTAATTCATAAAATGGTAATATGGTTTCTAGGAAACAATATGGGGGAGAGGATAAAATGAGAGATCAAGAAAAGATGCAAGTTGTTCGTATTTATGAATATGGCGGTCCCGAAAAAATGCAATTAGAATGGCTTGATATCCCTGAAATAGGTAAAGATGAGGCGCTCGTCAAAGTAAAGTTTGCCTCTGTGAATTTCCTTGATATTCAGATGCGACGGGGTGACCTGATAAAGCAAAAATTTTACGGAAAGGAAGCAGGTTTCAATAGTAACCTGCCGATTACGATTGGTAGTCAATGTATGGGCGTTGTTGAAGCGGTAGGTGAAAATGTTGACCATTTAAAACCTGGAGATAGGGTAATCTGTGGAGGCGCGGGAACCTATGCAACCCATGTAATTTCTTCAGCAAAGAGAATGATTCCAATAAATATAGATATTCCTGATCAACAAGCAGCAGCCGGACTGACACAGGGATTTTTGGCCTATGCCTTTACACATAAAGCTTATCCTATCCAAGAAGGAGAATGGTGTTTAATTCAAGCAGCAGCTGGCGGACTTGGAAGTTTAATATGTCAAATGGCGAAGCTTCGAGGAGGAAAAGTAATTGGTGTAACATCAAAAGAAGAAAAGGCGAAATTTGTGCTTGAAGCTGGTGCAGATATCGTTTTGATTTCCTCAAAAGAGAACATTCCTGAGAGAGTAAGAGAAATAACAAATGGAGAGGGTGTCCGTGTAGTTTATGATGGGGTTGGAAAGGATACCTTTGAATCAAATTTGAACAGTCTTGGTTTAGGAGGTTATCTAGTGATGTATGGTCAGTCAAGTGGATATGTTCCGCCACTTGATATAATGAAACTTCAAGAAAAAGGATCTCTGTTTTTAACAAGAACAAATGGACTTCCGTATATGAAATATTGGCCCGAATATATGGAGAATTTCCAAAAGTGGGTAGCAAATGACGATTTTTCAATAAAAATAGACCATGTGTATGCCTTAAAAGATGTAGCTAAGGCACATTCTGAAATGGAAGATAGAAACTCGGTTGGGCGAATTTTGTTAAAGCCTTAAGTAATTGATAATGAAATAGGGTATTCCATTTGTATTTTTGTGTAATTATATGGTAATATAGGATAAATCTATTTGGATGGAAAGGATACAGGAGAACACGTATGCCAACATTTACTTTGTGATGATCAATAAACTGGATAGCATTGCCCTCAAAAAAACAATGTTTTTTTCAAGGGGGTAGTATGCCCATTTTTCTCATTACAAAGGAACCGAGCAACCCTGTAGTCTCAATGCGTCAGGAGGTCCTTGTGTAGGATCTTCTTTTTTATTTATACAATAAATTTTACATTGTACTGCGAGATATCCAAATAGATGCTTGCGTACCTTTATCTTAAGAGGTGAAGGATTAATGTTAAATATTACATTCCGCTGGAGGCTTTCTCAAATACCAGAACGAACTGTCAAGAAGCACTGCAAAATGTGTGGGAAATTATCTGTTTTTATGGATACAAATGTACGAAGGCATAACGCAAACGGAAAAAATATATACCAATTTGCAATATATAAATGCGAAAAAAATCATACGTGGAATAAAAAGTTAGCTATTTATAAAACGTTCTCAGAGCATGTGGCTGAAGTTGAGGAGCAGAAAGAAGAATCTTCAATATTATCAACGATTCCGATAATCAGCTTAGTAGAACGAGGAATAAAGGTGATACACATTGTATTAGATGATGTGATTGGAAAACATCGAATTGATAAAGTGCTTGCAATCCAAATTGAGGATTGGAGTCGATCACAGATCATAAAGAAAATTGAAAATGGAACGATTCAATTAAATAATCAAATCATTAAACCTAGTACAATATTGTCAAAGGGCGAACGTATTTCCATTTTCATTGACTAAATAAATTTTTTTCAAGGTCGCAACATGGTGAAGGGAGACATTCCCTACACGGTTGTGACCTTTTTGTTTGAGTGAAGGAGATATCGTAACAGGGTAGAGTCATTCAATCTTAATGGCTATTTGAATAGTTCAATATCAATTGTTTACATGGAGCAAGGATCGACTTTTTCTAAATTTTTTTACAACCTTGTTTATTTACCTAACGACTTCAACTGCTCGCTGATTATCATCGGGAATTCAGTTAAATCTAAAGGTAAGCCGTAAATCTCTACTCTTACGAAATAGTTAGAATAGAATAATAAATAGTTAGACAATAGTCATTCACCTGTAAAGGAAAACTTGTCTATAATTCAGACATCAAAGTATTAGAAGAGAAATCAAATGAAAAAAATTATAGATTTAGTTTTATCTAATTGATCTGCATCGTGTTGTTGTTGAGGCTTCGCTTCCGCACAAAAAACATTTGCCGGCTTAAGTACAAAGCCGATTCCGGGCGTAATATGCCGAGGTATCAGTGATTATCCTTAAATTGGAATATTTTGAAAAACGATGAAACTTATTGTAATAATTCGCGTCTACTAACCGAATCATAATTTTAGGAGGTAAAAATGTGAATTAAAAAAATCTAACAACTTCAGTGTTTAATAGATTAATTGATGACAAAGCTGCTTTTCTTGGCTTGAAAATAAAAGGTAAGCTTAGTTTTCTTACCGCAAAGGATAAGTATTACGATATGCTTGGCCAAAAGTTTAAAATAACAAAAAGTTTTAGTTGATTAAGGATAGGGAAAAATTGAAGGGGGCTAATGCCATGAAAAAAATACTATTCACTTTCATGCTTTTAAGTTTCAGTATAATAAGTGCATGCTCTGATAAAGAAGAGCATGTGAACAAGTCACAAGAAGAACAACAACTTAACGTGCCAAACAAGCCACAAGAAGAAGAGCGTCCATCACATGAAAAACAGCAGGAACCGTCCAAAACAAATACGGGAAACACAGTAGCATCTAATACACAGGCTGGGGCATTAAAAAATATTAAGGACCAGCTTAAAACTAATTTACCTATAATTTTACCAAAAGGGCTTCCGATAACAAAAGGTACATTTTTAACGGCAACAACGAAGAAAGAAGCTAATCAAGTTGAAGTACAATTTTTTGAAAGTAAAGAGGTTTTGCCAATCAATGATAAGAAGCTTAACAATTCACAGACAGCTATGATTATTGCAAGACTAGTAGTAAAGCAATATCCGAATGCTAAAGAAGCAAATGAGCAAAATTTTATATCAGAACTTTAGTCAAAATGGTGGTCAAAAGGTTGATCTTGGCTATAACATTAAAGGTTATCAGGATGCTGGAGCGGGTTCGTTATGGACTGGTTGGAATGTGGGAAGATGGGCATTAGCGACACATACACGAACAGACAATCCAGAAGCAGGTGTGAAGCTTGCTAAACAGGCAGTCCAATTTTTAGAAACACATATGCTTCCTATTCCAAAACAAAATGGTTTTGCGCGCTTAGATGTTTATAAATCAGGAAATACAATTGTTTGGCAGGACGAAAAACTTGTCTATACGCTTGATTCAATCAAAGAGCCACTAAAAGCACTTGAAATTGCCGCAGGTTTTTATCATTAATAGTATTCTAAATTTGGTGCTAGATAAATTCGCAAAGACGGATGCTATGTATTAAAACTCTTTTATTTATGTTAAGCGCCTGAGGTTGAATCGACTCAGGCTCTTTTGTTGAGTATTGCCTATAGCAACTTGCAAAAAGTACATTACACCGTTATTACTAATTAGTTAAGTTGTATGGAAAATTATGGTAGCTACTAGCGTCATTGCAGTAGTGGGTATTGCAAGATCAAGTTAAGATTTCGCCACATCAGAACATATGCTGCAACACATGCTAATCCAATATATATAAAACATGAAGTGGTTTATTAACGAATGTGTATGTAAGGAATAAAGCCACCATTAGCCATCCATGAAGCGCAAAAATAAGCACTTCACCACAGGAAAAGTTCTTTCATTGGAGTTTAAGTGTAATAATTCATTTATTTCTTCTATATGCATATCTTCTTTAGTTTTATTTATTACAGGAATGCTGCCCCTTCGTTCAGGAAGAATTTTCAACTATAATCGAAATCGCATATATTTTTAGTTTACATAACAACAGACATGGTAATGAATACTTGGTTCTAGATGCCAATTGGAGAGTAGTTATATAGGTAGCGATTTGAGGAACATTCCAAAATCATTACATACAAACCATGCAAAGATCTCAAATATGGGTCTTAGTCTAAGCCTCTTCATTAATTAAACATATCCTTTACTAAATCCTCAGAATGGAGGTGAAAAGTGTTAAATTCAATGCATTTTAATATAGGACATCAAATGTTTCCCGGTTTTCATAGATACAAAGGAATAGGAGGATCCCGTGACGGTTAAACAATTCTGATAGATGCTATGTAATACACAACGATAACAATTCACCCCGAAGAATATACATAAAAGAAAAGATCAGACGGAACCCATCCCAGCTGTCCCTTTCACTTTTCTTTCAACCTTGGACTTCGATAGGAATAACATATAAAAAGTTAACTAGTAAGACTAGTTAACTTTTTATACAGACGCACTCAATAGTCCATTGAATAACATTAAGTGTCATACTCTTCAGATAGCGGAAAATCACCTGAAGTTTTTAAAAAAATAAGTCATTCCAAAAGGAGTTTCTGCTCGTGCGTCGTTGGATTCGCGAAGTACGACGTAATCTGCTCGTGCGTCGTTGGTTTCGTGAAGTACGACGTAATCTGCTCGTGCGTCGTTGGATTCGCGAAGTACGACGTAATCTGCTCGTGCGTCGTTGGATTCGCGAAGTACGACGTAATCTGCTCGTGCGACGCTGGTTTCGCGAAGTACGACGTAATCTGCTCGTGCGTCGTTGGATTCGCGAAGTACGACGTAATCTGCTCGTGCGACGCTGGATTCGCGAAGTACGACGTAATCTGCTCGTGCGACGCTGGATTCGCGAAGTACGACGAACCCTGCTTGTGCGTCGTTGGATTCGCGAAGTACGACGAACTCTACTTGTGCGACGCTGGTTTCGTGAAGGATGAAATACCTTGCTAGAGCGTCGCTGGATTCGCGAAGTACGACGAACTCTGCTTGTGCGACGCTGGATTCGCGAAGTACGACGTCTCCTGCTCGTGCATCGTTCGTTACTAATAGGATCTTGGTGCATGAAGTGACCTAACCCTGAGTTGTTAGCCATTTCTACTGCATTCTGTATAAGTGACATATTCAAACCTCCTTTCAACTTTATTAGAGAAAGAAGGTAGATTCCTTATTCAAAAAGAATCAAACCCATGCCTCTGCACATTCTTTCCCTAATCGTAATATATGAGGTTGCACTAAAGACGTTAGAGTCAATCACATAGTTTTCGAAAGGAAAATATAAACTCTATATCTTTTTGTGGAATCTTACATTTTGTTTTAATACGAATAATTTAAAAATGAAAGGAAAGAATTCGCGTGGATAACGGCACAATAATACCTGAATATCATCTTTTTATTCATCCTTTAGATTTAATTGAACTTAGGAAAGATATATGGTGTGACGATCCTATCGCTGCCAAGCTAACGATTAACAAAAGAAAGTATGATATTGATATCGCCTATCGTGGGAACCATATCCGGGATTTTCGAAAGAAGTCGTATCACATTTCGTTTAATAAGCCAAGTACGTATAGAAATACTAAAGAAATTCATATCAACGCAGAATATAATGATCCTTCTCTATTAAGAAATAAACTATCGCTCGATTTTTTCAACGAAATAGGGTGCATATCGCCAAAGTCCCAATTTGTAAATATGAAATTGAATGGGAAAAATGAGGGGCTTTATTTGGAATTAGAATCAGTGGATGAGTATTTCCTTAAGAATCGACAACTACCGCAAGGGCCAATATTCTATGCGATTGATGGCGATGCTAACTTTTCGTTGATGAGTGATCTTGACAAAGAAGTAAAGAAATCACTTAAGGCTGGCTATGAACTAAAATATGGGACAGAACAAGATGAATTTCATTTACAAAAAATGATTATTGAAATTAATACCATTTCAAGGGCAGAATTTGAAAATGAAATTGTGAAATACTTCAATGTTAATCAGTATCTTAGCTGGTTGGCTGGCGCTGTTTTCACCCAAAATTTTGATGGTTTTGTTCATAATTACGCATTATACCAAAATAGCGAAACTAGGCAATTCGAAGTCATCCCGTGGGATTACGATGCAACATGGGGAAGGGATGTAAACGGGAAAGTGATGGAGGAAGACTATTTACGAATCGAAGGATTTAATACGCTTACCGCAAGAATTCTCGACGTAAAAACATTTCGACGTCAATACAAAAACTTGCTAAAAGTTATTTTAAACAACCAATTTAATGTAAACTATTTGAAACCAAAAATACAAGGTATGCATAATTTAATAAGACCTTATATTCAAAAAGATCCTTATAAAAAAGACGATATCCATTTATTTGATAAGGAACCAGAGTATATATTGGATTATATTGAAGCACGGGCGAAATATATAAGAGGGAAATTAGATTCATTAGATTAAGTTGTTACATCATCTTACAAAACCCTCTTTCCATGTGATAAGAGGGTTGTTGTCCCTTGAATTAGCACACAATTATCTGTACTATAAATATAGTAAAATCGTTTAAGTGGTGTTCTTCTTATGTGGTCATATTATTTAATTTTAGTTTTAGTTCATCAGCTAAGCGAGTTACACGGAGGTTATCCCGTGTAATAGTGAAGTCATTTTAGCTTCCTTTCTTCAACTAAACTGTACCGTACCCTGAATAACCACATCAATTTTTTTTGCTTTTATACGACCTCTACCCGTGAATTGAAAATAAAGTCGTACCGTTTATAAAAATTTAATAAAACTCCATTTTGATTAAATTTTTTTCAAAATGGAGTTTTTTGCATTTGCCCTTAAATAAAGGATGAAGGAAACTCTTTATCAAATAAAACGATATGAAGTATGCCTTTTATGTTTGGATATTAGTAAAACTTTTTAGTGGCTTAAGGATGTTAGTATCTATAATAGCACTTTCAATCTTAATTCCTCCTGCAAAAAATAAATACATTTTCTAATATACATGAATCAATTTCATAAATCATATTTTCCAAGAGCTTAGACTACTCCTATTAAGAAAACTTACGTTTTTTAAAATTATGCTGCTTGAGTTTGTGA
>NZ_JBIWFQ010000052.1:0-18651 GCF_044763105.1 Lysinibacillus sp. NPDC096212
TCCCATACCGAACACGGAAGTTAAGCTCTTTAGCGCCGATGGTAGTTGGGGGCTTCCCCCTGTGAGAGTAGGACGTCGCTAGGCACCTGAAAAAGTCGAGGATTTATTCCTCGACTTTTTTGTTTGCAATTTTTTAGTAAACGTTAACCCTACCTTATTAGTTGAAGAAGTGTCGACATTATATAGCCCAGGCTCAAAATTAATTAGTACTTGGGCTTTGGTGTTGCATTATCAAATCATTTTAGCCATTGTAATATTCGTAATTTCATAACCCATTTTTTCATATAAGCCACGTGCAATTTTATTATGACCAAAAACGTTTAGACCAATTTTATTCATACCTAACTCTTTAGCAATAATTTCAGCTTCTTTCATTGCTTTCTTGCCATACCCCTGCCCTTGATATTGTTCAAAAATCACAAAATCATATATAAAACCTTCATTAGGATTTGTAGGCGCCTTTTGCGAAATCCAAATCATTCCAACTAAGATATCGTTGTGAAAGATAGAGAATAAATGATTATTCTCGGTCTTCTCATTTTGTGGTAGTAGTCGTTCAAATGATTCCCTCGACAAGTCAAGCGCTTCATCTTCAGTCCAATTTCCGGAAGCGATCTTGTCTTTTGCGTAGTCTTCAATTGCATAACTAATATATTGTTTGAACTCCTCTTGGTTCATAGGTTTTAATGTAATCAATTTATTTTCCTCCTATTCTATTTATTTAATTTTAGCATCTTTTTAAAATTTCCGATAATGATACTTGAAACCGCTCATCGTACAATCCAATTAAACAAAACATAAAAAAGTGGAGTTATTATCATAAGATAGTAACTCCACATAGCTTGCTGATGAAATTATTTCCAATTAAAACCCTTTTTCGCTAAGAAATCTTTGATATGAGGACGGCGTTGTTCAATTAAAAAATCAGCCATTTGCTTTGTCCAGTTATCAATTTTTCGATTGGATGAGCGAGAATTGTAGTATGCTTCCATTGTGTCGTTGTAAGCTGGTAAAAGCTCCTCGTATTTTTCTGCATTGTACTCATTTTCATGTAATACTGCTGCGACAGGTAAACGAGGTTTTACTTCATTGCGACGAGCAGGAACTCCAATTGTTAAGCCGAATAGTGGGAAAACATAATCAGGTAGATTGAATAATTCGCTTATTTCTTCAAGCTTATTACGCACTCCTCCAATGTAACAAATTCCATATCCCATAGATTCTGCGGCAACGACAAAGTTTTGTGCGAATAATGATACATCGGCTACTCCAACAAGTACGTTTTCTGCCGAATCAGCTACAATGTCTACACCTTCTAATTTACCTGCTGATTGAAGACGTTTGAAATCTACACAAAAGACAAAGGCACCGCCAGAAGTTTCGTATTGACGAGGATTACCAGAGAGCAATCCTAATTTTTCTTTTTTCTCGGCATCTGTTACCCAAATGACACTATAAGCTTGTACAAAATGTGATGTAGCAGCCATTTGTGCAGTAGCAATTAATTCTTCAATAATTTCTTTTGAAATCGGATTTCCATCATAAATACGAACCGAAGAGTGGTTCCGTAATAGTTCTTTAACCATTTATAAAATCTCCTTTTTCCCTTTATATATACCAAGAGCATATCACGCTTCGTCTTCAAAATCGAATTTTTTCGATGTTGAAGTTATTTTCAGATAATTTACGAATGCATAAAATCTCTCGTATAATAAAATATTTTATTAGTTATAGATTAAAAATTCTAAATAGTTTAAAATTATGTATGGGCGGTTTATTTGGTTAGATTTCTAATAATTGGATGACTATACCAGTGGATTAAACCGAGTAATTAGTTGAATAAAAATAAAGTCGGATGGAGGAATAAGGGATGGCAGAAAAGTTGGCGAAAAAGCTTCGTAATGAACAGCTACGGAGCAGGGTTGTAACAGCAGAAGAAGCAGCATCTTGGATTAAAGATGGTATGGTACTTGGAATGAGCGGGTTTACACGTGCTGGTGATGTTAAAGTGGTACCTCTTGCACTTGTGGAGAAAGCTAAAAAAGAGAGCTTCCAGGTAGATGTGTATACAGGTGCATCACTTGGCCCAGAGGTTGACCAATACTTAGCGGAAGCTGGCGTTATTCGTAAACGTGGACCTTTCCAAGCGGATGCTGGTATTCGTAACAAAATCAACAGTGGTGAAATCGCATTTGTTGATGCTCATCTTTCACATAATGCGGAGTTAGTACGTCAAGGCATTATTGGTCCTATTGATTTTGCGATTATTGAAGCAGCTGCTATTACAGAAGACGGCTTACTAATTCCTACAACTTCAGTTGGTAACTCTCCGATTTTTGTGCAAGAAGCAGACCAAATAATCATTGAGTTGAACGTAGCTCAGCTTGATGCATTAGAGGGTGTCCATGATATTTTTGTACCAGGTCCACAGGGAAAACGTGATCCAATTCCATTACAAAATGTATCCGATCGGCTTGGCGCAATTGGCATACCACTAGATTTAGATAAAGTAAAGGGCATAGTGATTTCAGATATTTTAGATGCGCCATCAACGATTGTTCCTGCAGATGAAGAAACAGATATTATGGCCAATCATTTATTAAATTTCCTACGAGAAGAAATTAAAGTAGGTCGTTTAACAACAAGCTTAAGACCAATTCAATCCGGTGTAGGCTCAGTTGCAAACGCCGTTTTATTAGGTTTTAGAGATTCTGAGTTTGAGAACTTAGAAGTATATTCAGAAGTACTGCAAGATGCAGTATTCGAATTAATTGATGCAGGAAAAGTAAACTTCGCATCTGCTACTTCTATTACCCTTTCCGAAGAAGTAGGAAACCGAGTTTATGGTGATTTTGAAAAGTATGCAGATAAGCTAGTATTACGTCCGCAAGAAATCTCAAACCAACCAGAAATTATTCGCCGACTCGGGTTAATTTCTGTTAATACAGCACTCGAAGTAGATATTTATGGGAATGTGAATTCTACGCATGTTTCTGGCACGAAAATGATGAATGGAATCGGTGGCTCTGGAGACTTTGCACGTAATGCACGATTAGGTATTTTCGTCACAAAATCTTACGCGAAAGGCGGAAATATTTCTAGTATCGTTCCAATGGTATCGCATGTAGACCATACAGAGCATGATGTAGACGTTATCGTAACAGAGCAGGGAGTAGCAGACTTACGTGGGCTGGCTCCAAAAGAACGGGTTGGGCTCATTATCGATCACTGTGCACACCCGGAATATCGTGAGCAATTATGGAAGTATTTTAACGATGCCAATGAAGCAACAGGTGGGCACCATACGCCACACGAACTAGAAAAAGCGCTTTCCTGGCATGTGAATTACGCAAAAAATGGTACGATGAAGAACCCTGCTTTATTGAAATAATAAAGTAATAAAAGCCTTGAAGGACAGTTGACCTGTTCCTTCAAGGCTTTTGATTGTTATTAATGTTGTCCCGAAAGCTTAGGTAGCCCCGCGAAGTGATCGGGTAAGCCCGGTAAGTGATCGGGTAACCCCGTGAAGTGATCAGGTAAGCCCGGTAAGTGATCGGGTAACCCCCTTAAGTGTTCAGGTGTCCAAAGAAAACCCTAGCTGCTTTTTACAATAAGCCAATCCATTTCCAATATGTTGCGGAGAATAGAAGAACTAGGATGTATCCAATAATCGTTAATGGAATACCAGATTTTAAGAAATCCTTTGTTGTAAAGGCTCCTGTACCATAGGCAAGCATATTTTGCGGTGCACTAATAGGTAAGAGGAAGCCAAAGCTAATAACGAATTGTTGCACGATAACGAAACCAACCTGATCGACATTAGCCGTTAATGTTGAGGCTAAAACAATAAATACTGGTATAAGTGCAGATGCTAAGCTTGTTGCACTCGCAAAGCCTAAATGAATAAGAATATTAAATAAAGTGACAAGCGCAATTGTTGCAAGAATTGGCATAGAATCTAAACCGAGTGAACCGAATACCTTATCAGATAACCACGATGCACCTTTAGTATTAAGCAAGACTGTTCCTAGCATAATTCCTACTGCAAAGACGATAATTGTTCCCCAAGGAATATGAGGCTCAACTTGCTTCCACGAATAGACTCCGATTTTTGGCATTAATAAAATGGCGATTGCAACGATTGTGACGGTTGTCGTATCGAATGGGTGGAGTTTACCCTCTGCTGCCCAGAAAAATAGTAAAACTACCGATGTGATGATTAATCGAATTTCGGGAGCTTTTAATGGACCAAGTTCCGCAAGCTGTTTTTTGATTACTTCTTTACCACCTTCAATATTACTTGTTTCAGGTTTAATTAGTGTAATCATAATGAAAAATAGAGCCACTGACATGATGATTGAGAAGGGGGCAGCGTAAAGTAACCAAGCACCCCAAGAAATATCTACATCGAATTGTTCTTTGATGAAATTTAAAGCGACCATATTTTGAGCTGCTGCCGTTTTAATACCGATGTTCCAAATGGAAACAGCTTGTACAGAAGTAATGACTAGTAAAGCAGCAAGTCGACTATCACGTGGTAAACCAAATGCTGCTACCATTCCGAGTAGTATTGGTACAACTGCGCCTGCACGTGCAGTAGCAGAAGGGACAAAGAATGCGAGTGCAATAGATACTAAAATAGCACCGAATACAATGGCTTTCGTTTTTGTTCCAACTAGTGAAAGTATCCAAAGCGCAAGACGTTTATGTAAATTCGTAATTTGCATGGCTGCCGCTAGGAAAAGAGCTGCGGCTACTAGTGCAACTGCAGAATTACTAAATCCGCTTAATGCTAACTTTAATGCATCCGATGTTCCTAACGCTCTCGTTGGATCTTCCATTGACGGAGCTAGCCCTAGTAAGATTGTAACGAGAGCAATAATCATGGCAGAGCTAACGGGATAGGATACTGCTTCTGTAACCCATAGGATGACCGCGAAAGCTAAAATAGCCAAAGCTCGTTGTCCGGCTACAGGTAAATCGCCGTTGTTAGGTAAAAAAGTAATGATGATTAATGAAGCGAAGGCTAATCCAATCCAGAGTGGTTTCAAATTACGTTTCGGTTTTGCTTGTTCAGAAGTAGACATACTTTTCATCCTTTCTTAAACATGACTGTAATTTTCACATCGGCTAGTAAAATGCTTTATTAAGAAAGTTAATTTGTCTAATTATTGTAAAAAAACTAGTATGTGAAATACCCTCTATTTATAGCGATAATGGGCAGTTGCGAGAAAATATACGGTCAAAGAAAAGACAAAAATATCCAAAAGATTTTATTTTTTCTTTTTGAATGCTGAAGTTACTTTAGGCTCAGTTCCTAGCATCAATCGCTTAATATTTTCGATATGCAAAATGATGGCTATACCAAAAAGTAATAGGGCTAAAATCGTTGGGCCAACTCCAGGAATCCATAAATAAGTGGCTGTACAAAAAACGAGATAAAATTCAAGTACACCGACAATTAAATAGTTCGTCACGAAAGATAAAATAACAAATAAAATGAGTGCAAACAAGCCAATTTTCCAATCAATCGCAAGTAATATTCCTATGATTGAAGCAGTTCCTTTACCGCCATTGAAGCCCATATAAAATGGGAAATTATGACCTAGAATGACACCGGAAGCTACGATATAGATGAAGAGCCAAACTTGTACTTCTGTTAATTGTGTTATATCTGCTAAATAAACATGTGCACCGATTATAGCTGCAACGCCTTTACCGATATCGATCAGTGCAACTAATATGCCGTATTTCCAGCCAAGGGAAAGTGTTGCATTAGAGGCACCTGCATTGCCATGACCGGCCATTTTTAAATCTACCCCTGATAAAAACTGAGCAACTTTAGAGCCGTGAATACAGCCAATCAAATAACCAACAAGAAGAAAAATAATAACGGCTTTTATCATAAAAATTCTCCTTTCCAAATAATGGGTTCATCACAAAAGTTCTAACATTGTGTTAGCCCGAAGCCCCTAGGAAACGCCCAGCCGAAACGGAAATCAGTCCATGCTTTGGTGACCAAAACAATAAATATCTAAAATAGTGTATGTGTTTGGATTACGTAAAGAAGCAGACAGAAGTTTCGGAAAAAATAAAATTTTAGTATTGACAGAGAAAAAGTCTATGTTTATACTTTGTAACAACGATGGAAATTGAATCTCATACTCTTATCAAGAGCGGCGGAGGGATAGGCCCTATGATGCCCGGCAACCAGTAAGTGACGAACTTGCTAAGGTGCTAATTCCTACAGATTCTTACTTGGATCTGGCAGATAAGGGGAGGAAAACTTGCAACCGCAACCCTCTTCTTAGCTGAAGAGGGTTTTTGTTTTCTACTGAAAAAATCCTCCTCATCTCCGGTACCATCGTAAAAAAATAACCATTTGGAGGTATACAATGACAAAATTTAAACCAGAAACATTGCTGTTACACGGTGGCCAAGAGCCAGACCCGGTAACAGGATCTCGTACAGTACCCGTATATCGCTCAACGGCTTTCGTTTTTAAAGACACTGCTCATGCGCAACGTCTTTTTGCCTTAGAGGAAGCTGGTAATATTTACACTCGTATTACAAACCCAACTGTAGATGTTTTTGAAAAACGCGTCGCTTTATTAGAAGGCGGTACAGCAGCAGTAGCACTTTCATCTGGTGCAGCAGCAATCGCGTTTTCCATTTTAAATCTTGCAGGGGCAGGCGATGAAATTGTTGCAGGTAGCTCTTTATACGGAGGTACTTATAATTTATTCGCTAACACACTACCAAACTACGGTATTAAAACGATTTTTGTAGATGAAACAAATCCAGAAAATTTCAAAGCTGCTATTACTGATAAAACAAAGGCCGTGTTCGCTGAAGTTTACGGTAACCCAAGTTTAAAGGTACTAGATATTGAAGCAGTAGCAAATATAGCACATGAAAACGGCTTGCCATTAATTATTGATAGCACATTTGCTTCACCATATGGCTCTACACCAATTGACTACGGTGCAGATATCGTTGTTCATTCTGCAACGAAATGGATTGGTGGTCATGGAACAACTTTAGGTGGCGTTGTAGTAGATGCAGGGAAGTTCGATTGGACTCGTGGACGTTTCCCAGGCTTTACTGAGCCAGATGCTTCTTATCACGGTTTGCGTTATGGTATTGACACAGCAGATGCAGCATTCGCCACAAAACTGCGTGTGCAACTGCTACGTGACTTTGGACCAACATTAAGTGCTGATGCGGCATTTAATTTATTACAAGGTTTAGAAACGCTTCATTTGCGTATTCCTAAACACAATGAAAATGCATTAGCAGTAGCTGAATATTTACGAAACCACCCATCTGTGGAATATGTAAATTACAACGGCTTAGAAGATTTCCCTACCCATAATTTAGCTAAAAAATATTTAAGAAATGGCTTCGGTTCTGTGCTTACATTTGGCATTAAAGGTGGACGTGAAGCAGGGCGTAAATTAATCGATAGTGTGAAATTATTCTCACACGTAGCAAATGTAGGGGATGCTAAATCATTAATTATTCATCCAGCATCTACTACACATCAGCAACTATCTGCTGAAGAGCTAATCCAAACTGGCGTAACCGAGTCGCTCATTCGCTTATCAATCGGTTTAGAGGCAGTAGAGGACATCATTGCAGATTTAGAACAAGCTATTGAACAAGTAACAGCTTCACAACAAGAAGTAGAAGCTTAATAAATAAAATACATTGGCTAATGTTGTAGCGTTTACGTATTTTCTCATTCGATAGGCCTCATTTGGTAATGCGTCAAACGTTGCTACATCATCCGCTCCCCTCATTTGGTGAGAGTAATGAAATGGTTTAAAATTAATACCTAGTAATTTTATAAGTATTGTTGACTTGGTTAAATCCTTGTTTTATACTAGGAAATAAGAAAAGTGTTCGAAGGGCTACCAACCTAGAACCAATTTAAAGCGCCGACTTGTTGATCGGTAAAGTGTTTTCAATTAATGCTCAAACTAATTTAGTTTCATAAGTGCTCCCCCACTTTTGAATATATGAAGAGGAGTAGTTACTCAGCCAGTAGCTACTCTTATCTACAAAACTGATGATAAAGGAGTGTTTTAAATGGGAAATGTGTATAGTGCGCAAAACATTGCATCTTATCTTATTTATGAATTAAATGAAGGTCATGTGTTTGTGAACAACATGTCCATTCAAAACATACTTGTGTCAGTTGAGCGTAAATGGCAAGAGATCTTTGGACATTCTGCTTTTAAGGAAATGGTTTATGTCAAAGAGGAAGGCTATACAGTAAAAGAAGTTTTCGAAGCTTATGAAAGCTATGGAGCAAATCATATTCCTCTACCTGCGACAGAGTATTATTTAAAATACGGCACATTCCAATTAGTTGAACGTACGTATGCAATACCAAATTTTACGCAGGAGGAAATAAGACTGGTGCAACAAGCTTTAACACAATATCGTTATAAATTGCTAGCCAAAGCTAGTTAATTATCCCTCATATATTTGGCTCATTCTCTGCTGCTACAGGGAATGAGCTTTTTAAATTAGATGATGAAGATATACAGAAAAAATTTTATTAATATATTTCAAAAGAACAATTTTTATGAATGTCTTTACATACATATATATAATAGAAGAAAGGCATTTATTTTCTTCTTTCAGTAAACATCCACTGAAATAGAGGAACTCAGTCTAAGAACGCCACGTCCTGTGGCAACGACATCAAGTTGGCCCAAAGCCTCCGGCGGATGTCACGGAATCGGAAAGAGCTCACATAGGATGTTAGCCTAAAATCATCGCATCCATGCGATAACGGCTAACTGACCTGCATCACGCAGGCCTAAGCACAAAGCCGATTCCGGACGCAATTATGCCGAGGCATAATTGGTAAAGAAACGTCAATATTTGTTCAATCATTATAGATTTAAGTGAAAAATCATATAATAAAAGGGATGAAAACGATTTCCTTTGCACGTCTACAGGAAACAAATGTCCATCCTAGAAAGATTTTTCTTGTGCAATGTATGTATTTACGTTACAATTTTCTTTAAGTTGATTTTTGAATTATTTGAATTTGTTTGTTTCACAGTGTATCTTCATTCAGAATGTTTTTTGTAGCGAAAGTGAAACGCCATGACTAAATATCTGTTTGAAGACGAAGTGTTAGAAACACGGCAAACTGACCTGCTTTGTATAGTCGGCACACAATTCAAAATCTGTAAGAATTAAGCTGAGACGAAATAAATATAATGAAACTGCGGAATGTAAGTTGGAGGGAATAGGAATGGCAACTATAAAGGCAGCTATATTAGGATTTGGAACGGTAGGTCAAGGAATTTACCATATATTAAACGAAAAGCGTGAAGAGCTTAAAAATAAATTAGGAATTGAGCTAGAAGTAGCAAAAATTTTAGTTACAGACACTAGCCGTGAACGTGTACCAGGTACCGCGCATTTAATGACAACTAGTATGGATGAAGTCTTAGCAGAACCAGGTATGCAGGTTGTTTTTGAGGCAATCGTCAATGAGGAGCCAGCTTTTACTTATTTAAAGCGCGCTGTTGAACATAAATGTCATGTCATCACAGCTAACAAAGTAATGTTTGCAAAACGAGGCTTGGAGTTACAGGATCTTGCAAAAGCGAATGGTGTTTTTGTAGGATTTGAAGCAACGACCGCTGGCGGTGTACCAGTTATTAAAACGATGAAAAACATTTTGCTTGTCAATGAGGTTAGTCGTATTCAGGGTGTTTTAAATGGGACATCCAACTATATTTTAACGAAAATGCGTTCACAGGGCTGGTCGTTCGAAACTGCATTAAAAGAGGCGCAAAATTTAGGTTATGCGGAGGCAGATCCATTTAATGATATCTCAGGACAGGACGCCTTCAAAAAATTAATGATTTTAAGTGCTTTGGCATTTGGTGAACAACCAGACTGGTCTGACGTCGAAGTAGTCGGAATTGATAGCATTTCGGCAGAGCAAGTAAAAGAAGCGTGTGAAAAAGGCTTGCGTTATCGCCATGTAGCTGAGGTTGAGAAGCTAGCAGATGGTAAAGTGGTCGCGAAGGTTGGGCCACAATTAGTTGATAAAGAACATCCACTTTATCCAGTTGATGACGTCAATAATGCTGTGGCATTGGACACAAATTATATTGGCACATTAACGCTAATTGGACCAGGGGCAGGTATGTATCCAACAGCTAGTGTAATGGTTGAGGATTATGCGGAAATTATCGGTAAACGAGCTGGATTTGTCGTAACAATATAATAGATGCCTATCATTCAACAATGTTCTAATTGTTTGAATGATAGGCATTTTTTAATCCTCATCTTTAACATCAATATCCTCTGGAATAGGTGTATTCCGCCAAATCTCTATTTCCTCTTTAATACGATCTAACTGCTCAAAATAAGTGCTGAACTGCCCACTATTAATCAGTATTTGGTCCCCGTCGTATACTGAACGAATACGGCCCTCGTAAACTAGGCGAAGTACTTGATCTTCTGGCATACCAAGTTCGATGGCTGTTTCTTCAATTGTTTTATACATAAATTTCGCTCCTTTTATTGTTTTTATTATAACCTCCCTTTAATAGAAAGCCTACTATGGGTTAATAAATGAAAGAAAAAGGAAAATGGTAATTGTTTGATTTTGGATAAATCTGTATTATTAATGTTAATGAGTAGTGACGGTCGAGGGACAATAATGAAGATTAGCTAATACCATTTTGCCAAGTAAAATAAACTTTCTGAAATGGTCATGGGAATTGACAATTTTAGCTGCTGCTAGCATTGTGTTATTCAAGGTCTTTTTTTCTCATCAATTCGTCTTACAGGTGTAGTTATTGGAACCGCTGTAACGATTGGTAGCTCTCCTGTCTTTTGTGATGCTTTAGAATGAGTACTATGGAAATAACAGCCGATAAAGGTGTGGCGAATAGCAACTGTAATGGCAATTTGTTAATGAGGAAGGGGCTGTCCGTATGGGGGAATTGGACTAGCCCTTTCTACTGGTCTTTCCTTTGTAAATATATGTTGAAACATATGCCCTGTATATAAGTTGATTGGAGTGGGGCTTTAACTTCTTTCAGCGGATGTTTGGAAACCCCTGAAAGAATTAAAACCTTAAGAAATTCTTCATTTTTATAATAACTGGTTTTTAAGATTTAAAAGGTACACTATTAATTGAGAGCGAGGTGTATATCATGACGAAACTAACAGTTCTTGTAACAGACGATGATCAAGATATTCGTGATGGTATTGAGATCTATTTAAAGAATGAAGGTTACAATGTCATTAAAGCTGCTGACGGCTTAGAGGCACTCGAAAAATTAGAAAACAATGACGTACATTTAATTATTTTAGATATTATGATGCCAAATATGGATGGAATTACAGCGACGTTTAAAATTAGAGAAGAGCGCAATATTCCAATTATTATGCTTAGTGCAAAGGCGGAGGATGGCGACAAAATTCATGGTTTGTCTGTAGGCGCTGATGATTACGTCACAAAGCCTTTTCATCCGTTAGAGCTGTTGGCTCGAGTAAAATCTCAGCTACGACGTTATGTACAACTTGGGACGTACAATGAGGGAGCAGCAAAGGTAGAAATCGACGGACTTGTATTAGATGAAGATGCAAAGGAAGTCATTTTAGAAGGCGAGCCTGTTCGATTAACACCAATCGAATATAAGATTACGGAATTATTAATGAAAAATGCAGGGCGTGTATTTTCGATAAGAGAGATTTATGAGCGTGTGTGGAATGAGGAAGCTTACAATGCAGAAAATATTGTGGCTGTACACATTCGAAAAATACGTGAAAAAATCGAAGCAGATCCGAAAAATCCACGCTATTTAAAGGTGGTGTGGGGCGTTGGCTATAAAATGGAAAAATAAAATAGAGCAGTATGTTACAATCGCAGGGTTTGTAGCAGGGGTTATTGGACTAATTTATTTCGGTGTGTATGCCTATCAAATAGTAACTGCACGCTCTTCGGGGATGCTACAATTGCTTGAGAGAATTTTTTAGAGAGGAGTTAAAAGTATGTTGAAAAATTGGAAACCTCTTCTCGCTCTTATTTGTTTAATCTGGGTAATATTCGGTATATTTACGTTCTCTAATATCGGGTACCAATATATTGGGAAGTCGTATTTTCAATCTGAAAATTTCCAGGGTAAACTAGATAATTTTCAGTCAGAATTAGGACCATTAGTAATAAATTTACCGACGGCTGAAGATTTAAAAAGTAAAATCGTGGTTACGCAAAGCCAAATTGAGGAACATCGTAATTACTATGGATCATTAGGAGAACAGATAGATAATATTAAAGCTCAATATGAAGGACGTATTCAAGAAGCTGCTAATGTAAATGCAACGGAATTAAAAACAAAGCTTGAGAAAGAGCGAGATGCAACAATTAAAGATATTACGACTAATTTCGAGGATGATGAGCATGTCCGTAAAAAAATTCTGGCTCAAAAGGAAGAGCTTGTTGATCAATATATAAAGGCAGCAAAAGAAGAAGCAAAGAGTTTTGTGAAAAATAATAATTATTGGTCTTATGAATTAACGAACACTGAAACAGGCAAAACATATCGTTCAGGTGATGTTTCGGATAGTAGTGCGTTCAAAATTAAGTATAACGGACAACACCCATTAACTACTTGGAATATAAGTAATAATTTAAACCAATTTGTTTACCGAACTGATACCTACGTGGATATAGAGGATTTGAGGGAAACTTCTGATTACACTGGTATTATAACCATCTCAAAAAAATCGGCACAAGCAGTCGACATCTTGGAAGGATATGACCATTTTACACGCAATCAATACATGTTCTACTTTATATGGTTAACGAGTATTGTGGCAGCTATTTTTGCATGGAAAGGGCGTAAAGAAGTACTGCAAATGGTACGAGGTTTAAAGGAAAAAGAAGCTCTTGCAAAGATGAAAATTGATTACACAATTGGATTATTATTAATAAGCGCATTCATATATTTGATAGCATCTCAAATTGCTTTTGAATCGATTGAGTTTGTTTCTTATCAATCTAACTATGTACATTACTTAATTAGTTTGCTGTTTAAAATAGGTGTCTTAATCATTATTGCAATGCTGTTCTTTGTACAGCTTATTTGGTTGTATGATCGAGTGAATACAGCACAGAAATTAAAGGAGAACTTAAAAGCTAGCTATTTATGGTCACTTGGCGAATCAATCACGGATTTATTTATAAATCGTTCCATTGCATCACATTCTATTGTGATGATTGGGGCAGCATTTTTCGGTGGTGGAAGCCTTGTTGCTTCAATGCTAAGAGGCAGCGGATTCACCGTTCTAGTATTGGGCATCTGCGTAATAATCGGTATTCCAGCTATGATTCTCTTCCTTTCTAGAATGGGCTATTTAAATCGAATTATGAAGGACACAAAAGACATGGCAGAAGGGCGTTTAAATCGCGATGTCAAGGTAATGGGCAAATCACCACTCGCGGGGCATGCAGAAAATCTTAATCATTTAAGAGAAGGCGTACGCACATCTATGCATGAGCAGGCAAAAAGTGAGCGTTTAAAAACAGAGCTTATTACGAATGTTAGTCACGATTTACGCACGCCGTTAACATCTATTATTACGTATACAGATTTACTGAAAAATCCTGATATTACTGAGGAAGAGCGTAAGCAATACATTCATATCCTTGATAAAAAATCAGAACGTCTAAAATTATTGATTGAGGATCTTTTTGAAGTGTCTAAAATGGCGAGTGGTAATATGGAGCTTCATCGCACTCGAGTTGATTTAACCCAGCTTATACAACAAGCGGTAGGGGAGCATGAGGAAGATTTAGCACAGGCCCATTTAGATTTACGCCTGACAAAACCAAATGAGCCAATCTACGCGTATGTGGACGGACAAAAATGGTGGAGACTGATCGATAATTTAATCGTTAACGTATTGAAATATGCATTAGAAGGCACACGTGTCTATGTAACATTGAAGCGTACTGCTGAGGGCGATGCAGAATTCACAGTGAAGAATGTTGCAAAATATGAAATTAGCGAGAATGCCGATGAGTTATTTGAACGCTTTAAGCGAGCGGATGCTTCACGCCATACAGAGGGCTCAGGTCTAGGCTTAGCCATTGCACAATCCATTGTAGATTTGCATGGTGCTCGTATGAGTATAGAGGTAGACGGAGATTTATTTAAAGTAATCGTTCGAATTCCAACAGCATAGACAATGAACAGCGGCAAACATTTTGCCGCTGTTCTTTTACTTTGAAAAACAACTTTGGCCGTTCTATCTGCGACTTAGCAGTTCTATCCACGATTTGGCCGGTTCTATCCGCGATTTCGGCCGTTCTATCCACGACTTTGCCGGTTCATCCGTCATTTCGGCCCTTTATTCCGTCGCTTAGGTTTCAATCCGTCATATCGGCCCATCAATCCGTCGCTTAGGCAATTTCATCCGTCGTTTCGGCCCATCAATCCGTCGCTTAGGCAATTTCATCCGTCGTTTCGGCCCATCAATCCGTCGCTTAGGTTTCATCCGTCATTTCGGCCCATCAATCCGTCGCTTAGGCAATTTCATCCGTCGTTTCGGCCCTTTATTCCGTCGCTTAGGTTTCAATCCGTCATTTCGGCTCATCAATCCGTCGCTTAGGCAATTTCATCCGTCGTTTCGGCCCTTTATTCCGTCGTTTAGGTTTCATCCGTCATTTCGGCCCATCAATCCGTCACTTAGGCAATTTCATCCGTCGTTTCGGCCCTTTATTCCGTCGCTTAGGCTTTTTCATCCGTCGCTTAGGTTTCAATCCGTCGTTTCAGCACTTCAATCCGTCGCTTAAGCTTTTTCATCCGTCGTTTCGGCTCATCAATCCGTCACTTCAACCCCTCGTTTTGCCGAAGAGCTATACTTTATTTAATACTTAGTTATAAACCTAAATTCTTGGCTATAATCACTTTCATGACTTCATTGGTACCTGCATAAATGGACATGACAGGAATATCTCGATATCTTCTAGCAATCTTGTATTCCTCCATATAACCGTAGCCACCATGTAACTGCATGCACTGGACAGCAAGCTCACGTGCATTTTCCGTTATCCAGTATTTTGCCATCGAAACTTTTGTCACAACATCGTTTCCTGCGATATGTTCCTCTATTAAAGATTCTAAAAATGATTTGCCGAGTTCAATTTTTGTCGCCATTTCAGCTATTTTAAATTGCGTGTTTTGGAAGTCACTAATTGACTTTCCAAAAGCTTCGCGTGATTTCACATAATCAATTGTTAAAGATAGCATGTCTTCAGCAGCGGCTTGTGCGGCGATGGCTACTGCTAAACGCTCTTGCTGCAGTTTTTCCATCATATAGATAAAGCCTTTACCTTCTTCACCAAGGAGATTTTCTATAGGAACGCGACAATCTTCAAAATATAGCTCTGCTGTGTCCTGCGCGTGCATACCAACTTTTTCGAGTTTGCGACCTTTTGTGAAGCCTGGTGTCCCGTCTTCAATGACAAGGAGGCTAATGCCACGATGCTTTTTTTCAGCCTGAGGATTTGTTTTTACGGCAACAACCGCTAAATTTGTATGAATACCATTTGTAATAAATGTTTTTTGTCCGTTGACGATATAGTGATCGCCATCACGAATAGCAGTAGTTTGGATGTTTGCCAAATCTGAACCTGTGCCTGGCTCCGTCATAGCAATTGCTGTAATATTTTCGCCTGTAACACATTTCGGTAGCCAGCGTGATTTTTGCTCATTTGAGCCGTATGCCTCAATATAAGGAACAACAATATCGTTATGTAGACCAACGCCAATAAGGCTCGAACCTACACGCTCAAGCTCTTCTTGAATAATAACGCCAAAACTAAAATCTAGTCCGAGGCCGCCGTATTGTTCTTCTACTTGAGGGCATAGATAGCCCATTTCTCCGAGCTTACGCCAAAACTCAAGTGGAATAAGATGATCTTTCTCCCATTGTGGATAGTGTGGCTCAGCTTCTTCTGCTAAAAACTTACGTAAGGTTTTACGAAATAACTCATGCTCTGTTGATTCGAATTTATATTTTGCCATATGAACAACACCCCTTTTTTCTCCCGTACATGTGTAAATTTTTTCTTGCAATTATAATGTTACCGAAAGATTCAGAAAAATTAAAGTATATTATTCATAGATTTTTTACATAATCTTATAATTATAATGAATTGTAAGGAGGGGTCTTTCATAACATAATTTGATTTCATAGGCGCTTTCTTGAGGCGTCCGATGAGCGCTCAAAGGTCTCATCTGTAAACCAAAAGAGGTCTAATCATTTGCCCAGGTTACGATATTGTCATTTTCCTAATTAGATTGTCATGTAAATCATACAATTAAATTACAAGGGATATATACACTTAATATCATGAGCTGATTGCTTGTCCTTTTGCACTTACTTTCTATCAGAGAGTGTTAAGTATAATGCTATAATCAACTAAGACTATATGAAAGTAGGGAACTGAAATGCCAAAAGTAATCGGTGGAATTCTTTTAATAAGTATATATAGTGCCTTAACTTTTTACTTAGGATGGGGATTGAGACAATGGCTTGTGGCAATAGGGTGGTTTCGATTTCCAATTTTATATTGGTTAGTACTGTATATCATTGCGTTTAGTATTGTTATCAGTAGATTGCATGAATCCTTACGGGTCTTTTCAATAATCCATAATTACTGGATGTTTATTTTTGAATACGGATTATTGCTTTGCTTGTTAGCACACTTGATTATTTGGCTAAGCCCCTTTAAAAGTGTACAAATCATTGGAAGTATAGCAATTGTTATGTTTTTTGTACTAAGTATTGTAGGCACTTATTTAGCATATTCGCCTGTTGTCCGTCATTTAGAAATAACGATGGATAAAAAGAGTAGTGAGCTAGATTCGATGAGAGTTGTAGTTGCATCAGATTTTCATTTAGGGGTTCTTTCAAATAAAAGACATTTACAGCGCTTCGTTACTTTATCGAATGAAGCACAGCCGGACATCGTCTTTTTAGCTGGGGATATTGTGGATGATGATCCTAAATGGTTTGTTAAAGATGGAATGGCAGATGTGATGAAGCAATTAACATCTACATATGGAGTGTACGGTGTATTAGGCAATCACGAATACTATGGCAAGAAAATCCCAGAATTTATTAAAGAGATGGAAAACGCTAATGTAAAAGTTTTGTGTGATGAAACTATTAGAATCGATAATGTGATAGTATTAACGGGGCAAGAGGATATTACAAACAAGGATAGAAAGCAACTTGATGCATTGAAGACAGCAGATGACTTGCCTTGGTTTGTTATGAATCATACCCCAAATGATTTAAATACGCCTGCCAAAATGGGCGTAGACTTCCATATGTCAGGGCATACACATAAAGGTCAACTATGGCCTAATCAGTATATAACGGCTCGTGTATTTGAGCTCGACTATGGTTATAAAATGAAGGAAAAAATGCATACACTTGTTTCATCAGGTTTTGGCTTTTGGGGTCCCCCAATGCGAATAGGCAGCCGTTCCGAATTATGGGTTGTAGATATAAATTTTCGTTAGTTGGTAAGTTGCCCATGTCCCTCAGTCTACTCATAACTGAATGCTATAGTCATAGTATATGAAAAAGTGTATTTTATAATATGTTGGTATTTAATTAACAAAAGGTAAGGTGAAAACGTGGATATCATTGAATTATTAAAGGCGCTTATTTTAGGCTTTGTCGAGGGAATGACGGAGTTTGCGCCAGTTTCGTCGACAGGACATATGATTATTGTGGACGATATGTGGCTAAAGACAGAGGAGTTTTTAGGGAAGTATCCTGCCAATACATTTAAAATCGTTGTACAGCTAGGCTCCATTTTAGCGGTAGTCGTTGTTATGTGGAAACGAATGTTAAATTTAGTTGGACTTTATAAAATTGATGGCCAATCGAAATCAGTGAAAGGTCACTTCAACTTACTACATGTGATTGTGGGTATGTTGCCAGCAGTTATATTAGGTTTTGCGTTCAAAGATTTTATCGATGATCATTTATTTAAAGTAGAGCATGTTATTTATGCATTAGTAGCTGGAGCACTTTTAATGATTGCTGCCGATAAATTAGCACCGAAAAGACCGAAAGTGGATTCTCTAGATAAAATTTCTTATGGTTTAGCTTTTAAAGTAGGGTTAGTACAATGTTTATCACTTTGGCCAGGATTCTCCCGTTCAGGGGCAACGATATCTGGTGGTGTACTATTTGGCATGAGTCACCGCGTGGCGGCAGATTTTACTTTCATTATGGCAGTACCTATTATGGCGGGTGCTAGTTTAGTATCTGTACTGAAAAACTGGGATACGCTATCTATGGATTATTTTGGATTCTATGCAGTAGGCTTCATTAGCTCATTTATCTTTGCATTACTATCAATTAAATTCTTCTTAGCACTTATTTCAAAAGTGAAATTAATGCCATTTGCTATTTATCGTATAGTACTTGCTGCTGTACTAGCTATTATTATCTTTATGTAAATAATAAAGTCACTCTTCTATTAAACTGTACCCTATAAGATAGACACTTTGAAAAAAGTCTATCCTATAGGGTACTTTTGTTTATAATGAGAAAAAAGATGTCGGAGCGGAATAA
>NZ_JBIWFQ010000053.1:0-18615 GCF_044763105.1 Lysinibacillus sp. NPDC096212
ATGGAGACAACATAAAAAATAGAGAAATCCGAATTTGAATTCATTCAAATTCGGATTTCTCACTAATTGAAGCTAGTTATGTCCCAGCCTCTTTTTTATTATAGAAATAAGTGAACAACGTATTCCTTAAACCTATTTAAGTTTTTTATCTAATATTATTCTTTTGTCAAATTACTGTAACATTCCTCTTTTAAAATACATGTATAAATTCATTTAAAAAGAGGTTATATAATGAAAAGAATCTGCAAATATAGAAAATCTAAAGTGTCAATAATTATACTAGTAGTTAGTTTAGTTTTACTTTCTGTATTTTTTATAAGACTATTTCAGAAAGAAAATGGAGAAATTCATTTTATAGATGAAATTGCTCCTATAGCTGTAGAATTAAACCAACAAACAGGAGGAGTGCTTCCGAGTATAACAATTGCACAGGCTATATTAGAATCGAATTATGGCAAAAGTGAATTAGCTATAAAAGCAAATAATTTATTTGGGATAAAAGGTAGCTATAAAGGCAATTCAGTAAAAATGCCAACTATGGAATATAAAAATAATAAAAGTTATACAATTGAAACTGAATTTAGAGCTTATCCAGATTTGAAAAGTGCGTTTATTGACCATACTAAATTAATTTTAGAAGGAACGAGTTGGAATAAGCATCAATATTATGATGTTCTTGCTGCAGCGAATTATCAGGAAGCAGCCCATGCTTTGAAAAAAAACCACTATTCCACAGATCCTATGTATCCAGAAAAATTAATTGCTATTATAGAACAGTATAATTTAGGGAAATATGACAATTAGGAGATAAATATAATGAATATACTTATCGCTGATGATGAACTAGATATGTTAAAGATTTTACAAAGTTATTTCAAAAAGGAAGGATTTACGGTATTTACGGCTACAAATGGTTCAGAGGCACTTGATATTTTCTATAATGAAAAAATTGATTTGGCCATTTTGGATTGGATGATGCCAGAAAAAGATGGGATTACAGTTTGCCGCGAAATGAAGAAGACTCAAAAAATTAAAGTATTAATACTAACGGCTAGAGATACTGGAGAAGATGAATTTATTGCCTTATCTGATGGCGCTGATGATTATGTAAATAAACCATTTTATCCAAAAGTTTTATTAATGAGGGCGAAAAAATTGTTGCAAATGGAATCCATTCAACGAATAAACGATGTTTCATTTGATATTTCAAGCAAACGTGTATGGATATCTGGAAATGAATTGATTTTAACAAAGACTGAATTCGAGCTTTTACGTATATTTAGCCAAAATAGAAGACAAATATTAACGAGAGATCAACTACTTAATTTAATATGGGGAATGGACTACGAGGGTGATCCGCGGACGGTAGATACACATATTCGGCGTCTACGTGAAAAAATTGGAGAGGATATTATCCAAACACATCGAGGAGTTGGATATAGTACAAGAGAATGAAACGAAAAATTGGAACAAAATTAACTATTTATATAACTCTTGTTGTTATCATCACATTTAGTATCTCACTTACGATAAGTCAGTTTTTTCTACCAAAATATTATCTTCATCAATTGAACCAAAAAGTAACTAATGCTTTTTCAGTATATCAGGAATTTGAGGATAAGAGTTTGGTGGAGGATCAATTTGATGTAACTATTCTTTCAGTATCGCTAAAAGATAATATTAATGTCCTGAATGAAAATTTAAAACAGCAACTTGCCAGAGAACATATTGCACTTAATAAATTTTGGGTTTCCGAAGAAGTATTACAAAAAGTTAATGAGGATAAAATTGTAGGCAAGGTTTACAATCAAGGAAAACAAAAGTCCAGTTTTATCGCACATTATTCAAAAGATGATTATCAGCTAATAATGATTGGAGCCTCGATGGCTAATTTTATTGAGATAGCTAATTTTATTAATCGTTTTAACATATTCTTTTTGATAGTCAGTATCTTGCTGATTATTATTATTACTGCCTTTTTATCTCGAAAACTAACAAGGCCGTTAAATGAACTCAAAAAAGTTGCAAAAGAAATTGGCGAGTTGGATTTTAAACAGGCTGAAATTCGGACAGGAGATGAAATCGAGGATCTTGCAAGAAGTATTAATAAAATGAGTAAGACACTTGAAAAAGCGCAACAGGATTTATCAAAAAGAAACATTGACTTAAAGCAATTTATGATAGGTTTAACACATGAGCTTAAAACTCCTTTAGCATTAGTTAGAGTATATTCCAGTGGAATTGAAGATGGTATGGATGATGGAACTTATCTTGCAACCATTAACAAGCAAGTTGATAGAATGGAAAAAATAATTACAGATATGCTTTATTTCGCCAAAACAGAAGAAAACGATTCTAATAAAACAAACTTTGATTTAATAAAGTTGATAAATGAGATACTGGATAACTATCGACACATACAAGGAGATAAACATATTTATTTTAAAACTGAAGTTACTAAATTTATGCTGTCGACTGAACAAGATAAAGTACATTTCATATTTGAAAATATGATTAGTAATGCAGTCAAATATGCTTCTGGAGATGAAATTCAGATTTTCTTTGGTCAAGACGGAGTGTTCGAAATTAGTAATGATACCACTCTTACAGATATATCTAGAATATGGCAGCCATTTTATGTTGGAGAAAGCTCTCGTGACAAAAACTTTTCAGGTACTGGGCTAGGACTAGCTACCGTTAAAAGCCTTATTGAACAATTAGAATATTCAGCTCAAGCAACGCTATCTAACAGTAAAATCATTTTTAAAATCGATTTTGTAAATCATGATTGCGTGGATATGCATTAAATCATATTATTGCTAATTTAAAATGGGTCTTAATATTAGTTGATAACAGTTGCTGAACTATCCTAAAACAACAAAATAAATAGACAAACAATCGCAACATTGTTTTTTATTTGGTAGTTGTATCTTTGCATACATGTATTTAAAGAAATAAGCCTAATTAACTTTGAATAAATTAATCAAAAGTCTTGATAAAACACTAAGCATTAAAAGTTTGACTCGAATTGGTTTGTGAATGTTTACACTTCAACAAAGAGCCTTACTACAATAAACTGTAGCAAGGCTCTTGTTTTTATAAGTAGCTGTTTTCGTAAAGTTTGTTGCTCTAAAAATTTGATTACATTAAAGAGCAAACGTTCTATAATATGAAAGTGTATACATAAGGAGTGTTATGAATGAGACCTATTCTTACAAAAGAGATTAGTAGTCAAAATTTTAAGGATTTTTATTGGTTAAAAGAAGAATTGCAATCATTTTGTAGAGATAATGGAATAAGCGCGTCGGGTTCTAAGATAGAGATTTCTGATAGAATTGAGACTTTTCTTCGGACAGGAAAGATAAAAAAACCACAAAGAAATTCTAAGGCTAATAATAAGCCTCAAACTAACAGTGAACTAAGTCTTGATACAGTCATTACGGAAAATCATCGTTGTAGTCAAGATGTGAGAGCATTTTTCAAGACAGTAATACCAAAGTTTCATTTTTCTACCTATATCCAAAACTATATTAAAAACAATATTGGAAAAACGTATCGTGATGTTGTGGATGCTTGGTATGAAGAAGAAAAACGCAAGAAAGACCCGTCACACCAGAAGAAAATTCCCCCTCAGTTTGAATACAATCAATTCATTCGTGACTTTTTCTCTGACTCAAAAAATAAAGGCAAAAGTCGTGCAGAAGCGATTGAAGCTTGGAATAAAATTAAGAAACTCCCTGGGAGTAACAAATATATACCTGAAAATTAGTCTTTTAATAGAGTTGATTTTCGACAGTCAGCGAAACCAATACCGCATTGTAAACTGCTCTGTTAGTAGGATAGCAACAAATCGTCTCTACCTTTCAAGTTATAAGAAATCAAATACAAAATAGTAATAGTTGTAGAACGGAAATTTGGAATATAGAAGAATTATAATGCGGTTAATAGTTAATTTTTGTATAATTGATTAAAGGGGAGTGGTTTATATGAATCAGCAAAAGATGCCACCAGCATTATTGCGTTTAATCGTTATTTTTCCCAATGTGCTGAGCTATTTATTACTATTTGGACTAATTATGTTTGTTATCTCAAATTATGACACATTAAAAGCGACGGACAACTTAACGGTTTGGCTTATTTTTATTGTAGTGCTTGCACCAGCTGCTGCCTACACAACATTCAAAATCGTCAAGAAAATCCGTACTGGACAAATGTAAACTAAATGACAACACGTGTATTCTTTAGTTAATCTAATGGATACACGTGTTTTTTTGTGTTTGTAAGATTACTCGTTTCATTAAATTACATTTTCAGAATTAATTTATTGAGAAAGTAGACTGAATGAAACCCAAAGCGAATAAAATAATTCCATCTAGAGAAACTAAAAATAAATATGAGTTGTTTCATAAAAAATTTGAACAGCGGGGTGTTTTTTGTGGATCCAACAAATTGTGATTTTTCACCAATGAAACAAACATTAAAGGAAGAGCTTCTGCAGGTCATACATTCATTACAGCAAAGTGTAGAAGCAATGGATACGGATGCAAACTGTCTTCTTGGAAATTTTGAAAAAATTAAAGAGAAATTTGTAACGATTGAAATGAAAGCTGCAACATTTTATTTAAATTGCTATCTTTCCCCGTTTACTGAAAAATATCCTGAGCTTTCGCATTGCGTACAAAATATGTCTAAAAGAAGACACGGTGGACTAATTGTGATTGAACGGAAGGATTCTGTGACATCGATTATACAGCCAGGTATTCATATTGGAGCAGAAGTAACACATTCCTTATTAGAATCTATTTTTTTTCCTGGAAATCCACTTCATGATGGCGCAGTTTTAATAAGCCAAAATCAAATTAAGTCAGCAGCAAATGTACTGCCACTGTCAGAGATATATACGGGGGAAAAGAAATTAGGCACAAGACATCGAGCAGCATTAGGGTTAAGTGAAGTAAGTGATGCGCTTGTCTTGATAGTGTCTGAAGAAACAGGGAGAATTTCGTTTGCCTTTAAAGGAAACTTATATCCAATTACGACCCATGGCATTATATAGTGTGAGCTTCACACTGAAAAACATCTTGAATTCGAGATATTTTTCTTGCTTATTTATCTCTTGCGTTGTAAAGTGATGAATGAGAGGAGGAGGAAGCGATGCGAAAACACACGCTCGGATCACTGACCTGGATTCGGATGATGCGCTTTACAAATCAAAGTAACCAGCTATCCAATGAGTTTCTAAAGCGCTTTGACTTAACGACTGCACAATTTGATGTCCTTATTCAAATAAAGACATATGCACCGATAACGCAATCCCAATTAGCAGAGAAAGTGATAGTAACACAAGGTGGTATGTCTCGGATGCTTGCTCGTCTTGAAAAAGAGGGACTTATTGAACGCAAGCAAAATTGGAAGACTAAAACAATCTCACTAACAGCTAAAGGCGAGCAGATGATTGATGCGGCAACTCCAAGTCAGCTACAATTTCAATCTTCATTTTTTGAAGAAGTATTAACAGAAGAAGAAATGAAAACTTTAAATACACTAATGTCGAAAATAGAGAAGCATAGTCGCGATAAAAAATTACCACCAGCGTGATTTTTTTACACTATCACTTGCTTAGTCAAGTGAAAACGAGGAGGAAACATTCATGAACAAATTAAGTGGACATCATCATATATCAATGCTAACAAAAAACGGCAAACGTAATAATGATTTTTACACAAAAATTCTCGGCTTACGTCGTGTAAAGAAATCAGTTAACCAAGATTCGCCTTCCATGTATCACTTATTTTATGGAGACTTAACAGGAGCACCGGGTACAGAATTAACATTTTTTGAAATGCCTGTAGCAGGACGAACAGTTCGCGGAACAAATGCCATTACACGTATTGGACTACTAGTGCCAAGCTATGACAGTCTGCAATATTGGAAAAATCGTTTTCAACAGTTAGAGGTTGAACATAGTGAAATAACAACATATGCAGGGAAAGATGCTTTATTTTTTGAGGATCATGAAGGGTTAAGAATGGTGCTTTTAAACAATCATGGTCATGAAACACCAGCTCATTGGCAACCATGGGTCGGCTCTGATATCCCTGCCGAACATCGTATTTTAGGGATGGGGACAGTTGAAATGACAGTTCGTTACTTGCAACGGACAGTTAACGTATTAAAAGAGCTATTTAACTACACAGCTGTTGAAGAAAGTGAAAAAGAAGCAGTATTGCAATCCATTCCCGGTGAAGTACTTGGAGAAATCGTCGTTAAAGAATTAGAAGGGCCAAGTGAGAAACCTGGTCGTGGTAGTATTCATCATCTTGCACTACGTGTCGGAACAGTGGAGGAATTGCAACAGTGGGACATCAAAATTAAAGAGCAAGGCTTTGATAGTACTGGCATTGTGGATCGTTATTATTTCCAAAGTCTTTATTTTAGAGATCGTAATGGAATTTTATTTGAAATGGCAACAGATGGCCCAGGGTTTACAGTTGATTCGGCAGTAGGGGATCTTGGTAAAGAACTTGATCTCCCACCATTTTTAGAAGAAAGACGTGCAGAAATCGAAGCTATTTTAGAGCCACTAGATTAAGGAGAGATTATAATCATGGAAAAATATCGCATTGATCAATCAAAAGGCATTGAATTTGGCTTGTATTCATTAGGGGATCACATTCCAAATCCATTAACTGGTGAACGTATTTCGGCTCAGCAACGAATCCAAGAGTTAATTGAAGCTAGTCAGCTAGCTGAACAAGCAGGTATTGATGTTTTTGCTGTTGGTGAAAGTCATCAATCGTACTTTACTACACAGGCACACACGGTTGTTTTAGGAGCAATCGTACAAGCTACATCAAAAATCAAATTAGCAAGCTCTGCGACGGTATTAAGTGTCTCTGATCCAGTACGTGTATATGAAGATTTTGCGACGATTGATTTAATTTCAGATGGACGTGCAGAAATAGTTGCTGGGCGTGGCTCTCGTGTTGGAGCATATCAATTACTAGGCGTGGATTTAAAGGATTATGAAGAAATTTTTGAAGAAAAATTAGAGTTATTGAAAAAAATAAATGACAACGAACTGGTCACTTGGGAAGGGCAATTCCGTGCACCACTTCACAATGCGCAAATTTTGCCACAACCTAAAAATGGGTCGTTGCCAATTTGGCGAGCTGTTGGTGGACCACCTGCTAGTGCTATTAAAGCAGGCTATCTAGGCATTCCGATGATGCTAACGACATTAGGTGGCCCCGCAGCTAACTTTAAGCCATCAGTAGATGCCTACAGAGAAGCAGCAGAGAGAAGTGGCTTTGATCCGAAAGAGTTACCGATTGCTACAACAAGCCTATTCTATGTTGCTGATACGACGAACGAGGCACTAGAAGGGATGTACCCACATTTAAATGGTGGATTCCAAGCAATTCGGGGCGCTGGTTATCCAAAGCAACAATTTGGGGAAGCGCCAGATACACGAGACGCCTTAATGGTCGGCAGTAAGGAACAAATTATTGAAAAATTACTATATCAATATGAGCTCTATGGTATGCAACGATTTATGGCACAAATTGATTTTGGCGGTGTGCCATTCGATAAATTAATGAAAAATATCGAAATTATAGGGAACGATATTCTACCTGTGATTAAAAAATATACCGCGAAATAAATAGCCCGAAGCCCTCAGTTAAGCGCCCAGTCGGAACGGAGATCAACCCCTCGTTTTGTCGGAGGACCATATTTTATGACGTTGCATGAGATTAAATCTTATGCAGCGTTTTTTCGTTTTAATGTTTAGTTTTGGTTGGACCACTTAAACCACCGAGCATGACCATCAGGGCGTTCTAGTATGCGTATAGATGTTATTTCTCCTCGATCAATAAAATCTTGATGCAATAGCATATCAAATAAATTGTTATAACAATGGTAGAGAGGTCGTTCCATGCTGATCTCTTTTAATTGTTCAATTAGTTCAAGGCGTAATTCTATTGGGATTTGATTGGCCACATGCGTATGATAAACAACTAATAGCGCATCTTGATTTATATCTCTACTAATCTCTTTTATAAGTTTAATAGCATCTCCTTTTATCAGCTCTAAATCGAGTTCTTTTAAAATAGGAAGTGCTTGATTTAATAAAAGTCTACGTTCTTGATGCTCTGGCCAAATTAATGCCTGTAACCAACGAAGCTCTTCCTCGTTATGAATATCAATAGGATTTAAATCGATACCAACTCGCTTACAAACAACTGGCGCATTTGAAATGGAAGCTGGAAGCGGTTGTCCCCGATTTTCTGAGGACAAGACGAAAGCACTATTTGAATTGTTTATATGAAGCTGATGATTATAGCAGTAATTGTATTGATCCATTCCAAGTTGAAGTCCTGCACTTGCCCCGATTTCTATGAAGGCTAGTGGTTTTTGATGGCGTTCATAAATTTCTGTCATCATCGGGTAAAGGTAAGTACAACGGCGAATCTCATTAGTCTGGACAAGTTTTTCTTGAAATAAAATCTTCAATTCTTCTGAATGGGACAAGACGAATGCTTTAAAAACAGGGTACACTTTATTTATTGCTTTAGGTGTTATTGTTAAGGATGGATAAAAATTAACTAATTCATCATTTGATGATGGCAGTAAATATTGAACGCCAGCTAATAATAAATTTGGTACAGGTTGTCCTTGGGGTATTAATGCAGCAATTTTTAAGAGTTCATCATCATCGGCAATTTTATTCGCTAAATGTTCATACAGTGGACTTGAATTTTCACATTCATTTTTTGCAAAAGTACGAAATTGCTTACTTAATTTAGCTAACATACGATTCTCCCCTTTGTGTAAAAGTAATCGATTCTATTTTTAGTTTATTATTGTTGGATAATTTAGTAAATTAAATATAGTTAATGAAGTTGATTAACAACATTAATGAATGGGGTGAGATTTTGGATTATAAATGGATACAGTCTTTTGTAGTAGCCGCTAAATCTTGTAATTTTCGAGTAGCCGCAGAAGAACTTCATTTATCGCAGCCAAGTATTACAGTTCATATTCATCAGCTAGAACACTTTTTGAATGTTAAATTATTTAAACGTGAAAAAAATCGTGTGCAATTGACGGAGGCAGGACAGCTTTTTCTAATAGAAGCTCAGCAAATCATTCATCAATGGGAAAAAAGTATTGAACGTTTTCAGTTAGCAACAAAGGGTATTGAAGAAAAACTAGTGATTGCAATGACTCCTTTAATGGTGGAGACGATATTGCCTCATGTTATCTATCAGTTTATCAATGAAAATCCTGCCATTGAAATATCGATTCTAGTAGAGGATTCAGCAAAAATTGAGGATTTAATAAATAGTGATAAGGCGCATATTGGTATTTCCTTATTGCCAACACGTTACCGCCATTGGCACCAAGAGCTTCTTGTAGAGAGTCCTTTAGAATTGGTTATTCCCCTGGATGCTTTCGATGATGAGACAGGAGCTTATATTGATTATGAGGAATTATTTCAAACCTACACTTTATTTACACACCATCACCCAACTATTTGGGAGGATTTATTACATAAACTACAGGAAAAATATGTAGTGACCAAGCAAGTGTCCATATCCCAATCCTATGTGGTAAAGCGCTTAATAAAAGATGGACTAGGCATGTCATTTTTGCCACGGATGATTGTGAGAAGAGAGCGCATGGAAGGTCGGTTTAATATCGTTCCCTTCGATGAATTAGCTTTGCAAAGTGTTCCTGTATATCTTTTTTATAAGGATTCAGTAAAAATTCCAGAAGAGCTATTATGTTTATTTCAGACGAGGGATTATTTGTAAAATTATTGTCAACCTTCCCGAGAATTACTTATCGATTTCATAGCAATATTAATGGTTCATATCAAAAGTAGAGAAGTCGTTAGTAAAACCTATGTCATGTAAGTTGATTGGAGTTGAGACTGGACGCCCCCTGTAGCGAAAGCGAAGCGGCAGCTACAAAGTACCCAGTCGAACGGAAATCAACCCACGTTAGGGTGATAGCTATTAAAAATTTAATGTTGAACGATATAAAGTTTTATATAATATCAATAGGAATATTTTAACAAAGGTGTGATTGTATTGAGAATTTTGATGGTTGAGGATCATGAAGATGTAAATGCGATGTTAACCGAATTGTTTGTGCAAGCAGATTATCAGGTAACAAGTGTGATGGATGGTATAGAAGGTCACCGGGCATTTCTGCAAAATGAGTTTGATATAGTGCTTCTTGATATTATGCTTCCCTATAAAAGTGGGGATGAATTACTAAAAGAAATTCGCGCTATTTCGGATGTACCTGTTGTTATGATTTCAGCTAAAGATTTAGTATCAACAAAAATCGATTTGCTTCGATTAGGAGCGGACGATTATATTACAAAACCTTTTGATCTTGGTGAGGTTCTTGCCCGTATTGAATCGATATTACGTCGTGTTAAAAAACAAGCTACACCAATGAAGCAGCTACAATACAAAGACATAGTATTGGATGATGTCGCTAAGCGAGTTACAGTGAGTGGTGAAGAGGTCTTGCTAACTGCAAAGGAATATTTATTGCTCGAATTATTTATGACAAACCAAGAGAAAGTATTCACGAAAGCAAATTTATATGAATCCATTTGGCAGGAAGAATATTTAGGGGATGAACATATTATTAAAATCCATATTAGTAATCTTCGACATAAATTAAAGACAAAAAACCCGCAAGCGGATTATATCGAGACGCTTCGAGGGCTTGGTTATCGCTTACGTCCATAAATTATCCGTAATCTATACGCCATCTTTACTTTATCTATACCTTTCATGAGTAATCTATGAATATGAAAGGGAGGTGCTTAATATGGGAGAAACCATATTAAAAACGAATCAATTAACGAAAACATATAAAAAGCATTCAGTACTTCACGACGTATCGATCGAATTAAAAGAAGGGCGTATATATGGGCTTATTGGTGAAAATGGTGCGGGTAAATCAACCTTAATGAAGATTATTTCAGGGATTAGTTTTCAAACAGAAGGTTCATTTGAGTTATTTGGAAAATCATCTGACAAGGAAATACAGCAGCAACGAAAACGTATTGCCAGCATGATTGAACAACCAGCGATTAGTCCTGATATGACTGCAAAAGGTAACCTTAAATATCATCGTTTAATGCGTGGGATTCCGAATGAGGAGCTAGAGGATGAAATACTGCAATTGGTTGGATTGACGAGCACAAACAATAAGAAAGCTAAGCATTTTTCACTAGGCATGAAACAACGTTTGGGCATTGCTATTGCGTTATTAACTAACCCAGAGCTATTGATTTTAGATGAGCCAGTGAATGGGTTAGATCCTATAGGTGTTGTTGAAATTCGTCAGCTTTTAACACGTCTTTGCGAAGAGCGACAGATGACGATTCTAATTTCGAGTCATAATTTACCGGAACTTTATCAAACAACAACTGATTATATCATTATTCATAAAGGGAAAATTATGAAACAAATGACGCAACAACAGCTCGACGAAGAATGTAGACATTATATTCGCATTGGTTGTACAGCTCCCGAACAATGTGCACATGTTTTAGAAACAGTTCTTAAAACACAAAACTTTCAAGTCATGCCTAATAAAACGATTAAATTGTATGATTTCTTAGAGGAACTTGGGGACGTATCAACCGCCTTATTTGAAAATGGGGTAACACTTACGGAATTTAGTCTACAAGGAGACACATTAGAGAACTACTTCCTTACGTTAATTGGAGGTGAGCACCATGTTTAATTTAGTACGTGCTTACCTCTATAAAACAACTAAATCCAAAATATTTTGGGTCTTACTGGCTCTTACAACATGTTCTGCAACAGCAATGTTTAGTATTGCCTATGGGATTGGCAATAATTCAATAAATGAAAGCATCAGCAACGTTGGTTTTTTACTATCTGATATGAATACGATGTCAATAGTAGGCGCAGTACTAGCCACTACACTTATTTGTTCAGATTTTGATACAAAAAATATCCATCATCCAATTATAAGCGGCTTTGCAAGAATCCAAATTGTCATAAGTAAAGCGATTGTTTTCTGGATTTTACTTTTTGTTCTTGTAAGCCCGTATATCATTGTGACAATAATTGGTTTATCAATGGACAGCACGTTTAGTATGGGTGGGAAAGCGGCCGGTTTTTTAAGCATTCTAACTTCGACTACTAGTGGTAGCTTTGGCGAATACGTAACAATAATGATCACCATGACAATGGTTTATCTTGCCCAGTTAACGACTTGTATTTTACTGGCGTTTGCCTTAAGAAAATCGGTGCTTGTAGTAGCTGCCTATTACATGATGTCCATGTTCTTTGGGCAGGTCGCTAGTTTTCAGGATTCATTTGTGATTATAGATAAAGTATTATCCTTCACACCATATTCAGCGGAGTATCTTACGATTAATTTAAGCATGAGTAAAGGTGATATATTTTCGGCCGTTTCCATTTGTGTCATCTTTATAGTAGTAATTATATATTTAACATTCATGACATTTAGAAAAGCAGAAATCAGGTAAGGGGATGTAGGGAATGTGGATAGTGGCAATTGTAGTCATTGTAGGATTACTATTTTATATTTTTTATATTCAAAGGCAACTACGATTGATGAACATACAATTGTCACAACGTCTACATCAGCAATATACACAGCCAATTAGCGTAGAGCTCCTAAATAAAGAAATAAACCAACTAGTGGCAAATATAAATCGCATATTAATAGAATCGCAGAAATCAAGGTCGTATATTAAGCGGGAAGAAAAATACTACAAGGAAATGATTTCAAACATTTCTCATGATTTTCGTACGCCGCTAACAGCGATAAAGGGCTATCAACAAATGCTATTAAAAGAACCCTTAACAGAAAAGCAACTTGCAAAGCTTGAAGTCGCACAAAAACATGTTGGAAGACTAGAGCAATTATTAGCAACGTTTTTTGAATATTCCTATTTGCATAGTAATGAAGATCAACCCAAAAAGGAACGTATTAATATATCAAATATCGTATTTGAAGAGATTGCTGGTGCCTTTGCACAATTTGAACAACAAGGAATAGCCGTCAACTTACCTAATTTTGAGCCGCTCATTATTAACTCTGATGAAGAAATGCTGTTACGCATTGTGCAAAACTTAGTACGAAATAGCATCATGCATGCGCAAGGGGATGTAACGATTAAGATGTGGTTAGAAGAAGAACATGCATATATCTGTTTTCAAAATCCGATTGACGAAAATATTCAACTAAATCCTAACCAGCTCTTTGATCGATTTTATACAACAGACAATTCCAGACGTAAAAATACGGGTCTAGGGCTATCTATTGTCAAGCTGCTAGCAGAAAAATTAGGTGGAAATGCAACGGCCAAAATAGAAAATGGCATGATTGAGTTTTTAGTGTGTTTAAAAAAGAATTTGTAATAGTAGTAGCCAAGACGCTTAGTGCATCTTGGCTACTACTATTACATAAAACGTTTATAACAATGTTATAATCACCATGGAAATATAAAACTATTTATGGTAATTATAGTATATGTAGTGATGGTTATGTTGGAAAAACTACTGGAGTCGAACTTACACATTGGTTTAAAAAAGGTGGAGAAGATACAATCCCACAAGAATTGAAAGGTGCCTATGTTATTTCAAATGATGGCTCAGGGAATCCTATTTTAATGAATTTAGAGGGTAATATATTTATTTTTTGGCACGATTCTTGGGAAGTGGAATTACTACATAACTCTCTGCAGGAAATGTTAATGAAATATTTCCCACCATCAGGAGGTTATTATGTATAAATTTACTGGTATGACAGATACATGTTAAAAGTTATTATCCATTGTAGATAGGAGAATAGGAGATCTTAATGGATGGATTAAATCAACATAAATACTAGTTAAAAGAATAGTTTGAATTACAAAAAATAAGAATGGGTGTAGTTATGTTAAAAAGGTTTAGTTGGAAGAAAAACGATATACATTCAATTCAATTAAAAGATAGTTTATATATCGTTGCTCAATTATTAGAAAGTCCATATGTTGCATTTTTTAATATTACGAGTGAAAGTAATAATTTTTATGAGAAGCCACTTGACTTAAATGATTTAAAACCTTTTGGGGTATGTATGGTTTTAAAAGATTTTTTTAAAAAGTGTTCTGTCGGAAAGGTGAAAGATGTAAAACCTAACTTGAATATCCCTATACCCGAGATCTTTATTAGTAGTGACAGAGGACAGTGGGGAAATCGCTCAGAATTCAGAGATGATGAACTAATATACAATTTGGTGAGAATTGATCCAGCAGTAGGAGATCAGGGTATTATGGGTAATGAAATTGTTCAGTATAATATCGATAGGAAAGATCCGAATATTTTGAATAACTATGAAATTACTGGATATAACACTGGTTACGAATTTGTACGTCGCTTAATTTTATCGATTGAGAATAGCCGTTGGATCGATCCATTAAAAGAACAACGATTGCTTGGTGAAGACAACTATTCGTTAAAAACAGTAGAAGAAATGTGGCGCTCTGGGGTTCCGAAGTATATCAAAGGAGGAAACATTGTGAAGAAACTTGATTCTGAATTCAACTATCTAGAGGATATGTATGAAGATTCTTTCTTTCCATCATTTTTAGTAGATAAACTTAAATTGCATATTGTTAATGTAGTACATTTTATTGAGGAGGGCACTCATACAAAAGAAGAAATCCAGGAAAAATTAGACGAAATGACTATAGCGATCAATGAGCTACAGGATGAGTTTTATGAAAATGGCAGTGAAATTGAAACGTTTGCACGGGATTCAATCGGCTTAACAGTAGAAAGAATTTTACAATATTTTGAGATTGATATCGATATAGAAGAAGCTCTTAGAGAACGAGAATGGTGAAAAATTGTATGTAATCCTAACTCACTTCTTTATCCATGGGTTTTAGAAAGTATCGTTTGTCGACATCTGATAAGGCTCCAAAGGGTTATCATAGTGTGTTACTGTTATTGCGCTGGTGTTTGCATAGTGTTCTGGGATAATTATCTATAAAGGTGGTAAAAAAATGAAGTTTGTTCATGTTTTAGGTATAGTTGTTTTAACAGCATTATTGAGTATAGGTGGTACGTTTTTGATTATGAATAAGAACTATGAAAACGAAAACTCTAAAAGTGCCAAGAGGGAATTAACTAGCGGTCAATCAATTGCAAAAGAAAATAATAAGGAAAAGTTTGTATCGACAGTGGATACGAATTTTGGATGGGAAAATACTACGTATTCCAAAAAGATTGATGAATGGAAAAGTGGAGATGAACCCTTTATTGATAATCTAATGCAAGAAGTTATTCAAGAAATGTCACATCAAAAAATTATTGCAGATGAGAAAGAATCATCCATTATGATTACACCGGAGAGAATAGAAACTTTACTGCAAATGGTAGAGGAAAATAAAGATGGATACGAACACAGTGATAAATATTTAGATATATTAAATCGTTGGAAACAAGGTGATTTTAAAATGGTGGATAAAGACCATAATGATATGTGGTTTATTCAAGGGACAAAAGAAGGTGGTATAACTACTGGTATTGCTACAAAGGAACAAGAGAAAGATTATATATTCCAAGTCTTTGGTATTCCAATTGAAAAGCAGAATTAAATTCGGTTTTTTTGCACTTGTGATTAGTATGAGAAGGTTTTCCGATTCCTGACTTGCTTGTTGTGAAGAATGTTGTTTCAAAGGAGAAAAAATTGATGCAGGAAAGTGAAAATATCTTAAAAGATTTTGAAGAATGGTTTGTTACAGCAGGTAAGTCGTCATTAATATCTCCTAGTCCATTTAAAATCGAACATATACTTCATCCAAATGGTAATCACTATTATTGTTTAAAAATAGATTTCGATAGTAATATTTCTATTGCAAGACTAACGCTTTGGGAAGAGAAATCAGTGTATTTTGAAGCTATAGATTTGAAAAATAATGAAAATTTTATTAATGAAAACTATTTTTTTTCAGATTTAAATGAATTAATGAACAAAGTGATGCTATTTATAAAGCAGTTAAATGATAAAGAGCAAAATGCGCAAGCAAAGTAGTTAGAAGTAGCCTCTATTAATTAAGTGGTTTTTTTATTAATGTCGTTTTTTTGATGCTCAATATAGAAAATACAACATGAAATAATGACTCTTTAGAGAGATGAAAGATAAGTTTTATTAGAATTCATATGGGGAGCGGGCTTATGGGTACAGAAGAAGCAATTGCTATAATTTATGATGGGTTAGTAAGTGAAAATTCAGTTCCAGTAAAAATAAGAACGTATAGGGAATTAGATTCTGATTTATTAAATCAAGTGAGAGAGGCACTAAATGTTTTAACTCAATACTATAAAGATAAAGAGACAGTTCCTAAAAAATTAGCAATCGCTATGGTCGATATCAATAGTGCATTTTCATTTTAAGCAGGGTATTTTGACGATAAGTTTTTGGAGGAATTAGAGGGAATCGGTATTGAGTTACAGGAAAAGGCAATAGAGCTTTTTTCTGAATGATTTATACCTAAAAGGAGAGGGATGCAATGAACTTCCTTGGTATGGAAAACTTACTGCTTTTTGATTTTTCTAAAAGCATAGATGAATATGATTTTGTCATTGAGCCTTTGAATAAGTATATGTAATAGTAATGAACCGAAACATTTCTTGATAATAGATTACGTATATTGCTGATGAGAGAATTAAAAGTGTATGGTGAAAATGTACGGCTTTTTACTAGTTTTAAAGAAGAGGTGCATTTTATGGATTTTTCAATAGTTTCAGACACTGCAGGTGCGAGAGTTGATGAATTAGCTAGTGAATTAGCACACGCATTGGAATCTAATATAAATTCAAAATATAGGAATGTCGATGTTTCAATCGGGATAGCCTTTAGATGCTTACCTGAATCCTATGAAAGAAAATCATTTATTAGATATAATAAAAAAGATAACTATTTGACAATCGATATGGCAGTTACGGTAGAAGAATATGAAAAAATGTATAAAGTAGAACAGAGGTATTATTTGGGGAATCTATTTTTAGAGTTTCTAAACAGGGCGTTAGAAAAACACAACTTTGAAGGGCTTGAAAAAGAGATGTTCATAAGTGACATTAAAATGTGGGCAAGAGAAATCCCTTTGAAAATGGATAATGGTTCAACAAAATTGTGTAATTGATTTAACGAAGAGATTGATTGGACTGTAGATCTAGACAAATAAAGATAGTTTTATGTTGGATGAACATTTCTGCAGAAAATAATAATTTAAAAACAAATTAAAAATTCGGTGGATTCACTTGTGAAAAATTCACACTTACATCAAAAGAGGAGTATGAATTATTTGGGAATTGCTGACGCTGATTAAAAATATATTGGATCGATGTAAAGAATATTCATACAAGAAAGGAATTTATATGTATAATGATGACCTCGAAATATTAGCTGACGAAATAGCAATTGCAACGGAAAAATCATTTTTAAGTTTATTTCAAAATCAAGAAAATTATTATTATTGTGCGTTGGTGACAACAGGGGAGGCTGTTGCGCCAGTTATTTCTGCATGGTCTTTAGAAGCGTTGGAGACGGTCGCTAAAAAATATGCAAAGGCAGATGCTGAATTAATAAAATGGTCATATGCAGATTCACCATATTGGAATTTTGGGTACGAGAATTTTGAAACTGTAAGAGAACTATTTAATGAGCGTATACTTGACTATACTGATGAAATTAAATGGTTTAAAGAAGTGGACTTTAGATTAGAAGCTATGGTTTTGGCTATGGAAAAAATAGATAATAAAGGACTATTTTCATTGACACAACCGAGAAATAAAGTGTACGTGAACGTTGAGGTAATGCCTCCTGATGAAACAAATATAATCAGAGCTTTACGCCTTAATAAGAGGGAAAATATATTAGATTGGCTTAATGAGGCAGCGGAAGAATAGTATAGTTTGTAGTGCGAATATTGTTAACAATTAGATAAAGTGTGCGTGTGTGGAGGGAATTATGAAAATATTTAGTACAGCACCAGATGGTAATGAAGCTGCAGAGTTAGAAAATGCCCATTATTTTAATTTGGCAATTAAAAAAAATGAAGAAAGCAATGAGTGGTTGAAGAAAACTGAGAAACCATATCAGGTTATGTTAGTTCATATAGATATTTTATTGATGCTTTCTAGAAAGTATAAGGCAGATGCGAACTTAAGTATTAAGAAGGATAGGGTTTTAGAATGGCAAAATACTTTTGACACATGGTTTACTAGGTGCGGTCAAAAAATCCCTTCAAAATATAGAACGGGAATTAAAGAAAATGGTGAAGAGTTATTTAAAGAATTGAGTGAATATGGTCATTAAAATATCTTATTATTTCTGTCACTTAAACTAGGGGATAATGTAATCTAAGGTGTTTTGAGAAGGTTATTATGTGTCGGTGATAGTTTCCACAAGGCAGCTTATTTTATAAGGAGCTTCTATTTAAATGACGGATTGTAATATTAAGTGCAACACCTAGAAGTCAATATAAAGGAAGCCCATAACGACCTCGTGTAGAATGTAGTTACCACACAAACA
>NZ_JBIWFQ010000054.1:0-17425 GCF_044763105.1 Lysinibacillus sp. NPDC096212
ACTTGAAAAAGCTGCCGCCTGCAAAATACAGACAGCAGCTTCAAAAGGTTGCTTAGCTTTTTTTCAAAATGTCCTTTACAAAGGGTACACTTTAAAGAAATTAGGCTTTTTATATTTACTCATAGTGCAAAATAGCACTTAATATGGGTGCAAAATAACTCCTAAAGTAACATTCCATGTGTGACAACAGGATCCCGGCCTTCAGAAGTTTCACGAATTTTTGGAGGCCTTAATTTCATAGTTATTTTAAGGATATTCAGTGGATAAATATTTTATTTTACCTCATTATAAAATATTTTGTCAATAATAAATTTGCAAATTTATTAAAAAATGTTACAATTGTCTTACAATAGGTTTTTTTAAATCGTATTTGAATTCCGCTGTCCTTTTTGCAGATAGAATTTGGATACGTTTTTTTAATATCCTTTTTAAGCCCAAGAAAGAAATAAAAACAGCTATGAGAGCTTTAAAGGAAGTTAGTTGAATAAAATTATTAATTTACTATCTAATAGTAACTGTTTTTTCCATAAGGAGGACTAGAATAATGAATCTAATCAATAAGAAAGTTACACACAAGCGTTTTGGCACGGGTAGTATAGTTAAACATAATGATTCTAGTATTGAAATACATTTCGCATCGGAAAATAAAATGTTTGTTTTCCCTGATGTATTTGGAAAGCACCTAAAACTACATGATAAAAGTGATGCTAATTCACTTGAAAAAATAATACAAAAAAAGGAAATGGAACGAAGGGAGGAAGAACGGAAGAAGGAAGAGGAAAAAAAACTACAACGAAAAAAACTCGAACTTCGCTGGGAACACGAAAAACTTATGAAAAACCATAAACTTCATCTCGAATCACAAATGGTTTTTTGGTGTGACACAGAAGAACAGAATAGTTCTTTTTCAGAGTGGGAAGTTTTTTCAGGCGTTTTAAAAAGTGGTAATAACAAAGGAAAGCCAAACAAGCCGAGCCGCTTGCACCAAAATAGCGCTGTCCTATTAACAGCAATAGATTCCGGCATGCCTGAAAAAGACAGACGTATCTTGGGTGTCTATATGGTGAATGAAGATTTTATCGGTAAGCTTTGTGAAGATGGAAATATTCCTGCTCATTCAAAATACAGAATTCAACTTACAGAACAGGAATCAGATCAGCTGCTTTTCTGGCAATATTATATAAATGAAAAATTCCCCGAAAAAATGACATGGAATACAGGTAAATACCGTTATTTTGAAAATTCATGGATGGCTCAAATTTTGCTTGATATAGTTTCGTTGAAAAGTGACCCAAATGAACGAGAGTTGGCACAACAATTTTTTAAACATTTTTGTATAATGAATCAGATAACAGCTCAAGAGTTACCAAAGCCTAATGGCGCATTAATGCGTATTTAAACGTTAGCCCAAAGATAATAAGAATGACAGGAGACTGACATATTCTCCTATCTATCACTAATGCCGAACAGTGCCTGGCTCTGTTTGCTAATAATGTAGATTTGAAATAAAGTAACGATGTTTATAAAAAATATGCGAAGTTTTAAAAAAAGTTGCGACATTTATAAAAAAGTTTGATTAAAAATCCTGTGTTGATATATGCAGGATTTTTTCTTGTTCTACAAACAGGTCAGATCGTTTGGTGATATTTTTGCTTATAGAAGGGGATTAAAAACTATTCCTAAATTGCAATTACAAGTTGAACACTTTTTTCAAAAACACCCCAGAGGTTCCTTTGTCTTCTGTTCGTCGGTCGGCATAGTTCGTTCAACCTGTGTTGGCTAGATCTGCAAGGCGCTTTTCCTTGCGGATCTAGCCAATACAGGTTAGGATTTGCAGCTGACTGATGAACAGGAGACTTTTCTGTTTCGAGGGAGGCTCAAGGGGTGCGGGGTGTCCCCGCGATCTTTAAGCGACCAGTTTCTGGAGTTCCTCTTCAAACAGTTCATTTGGTGTCTTGTAGTCAAACATTTTTCTTGGTAGGTTGTTCATAGCTTCCTCAACCATATGAATCTGCGTCCGGCTATAATCCTCAATCGCATGTCCTTTAGGAATGAAACGACGGATGATTCCGTTGTGGTTCTCATTCGTTCCACGCTCCCATGAAGAATAAGGATGAGTGAAATAGATATCTATCCTATCACCAAACATTTCTGACAACCCCGCGAATTCAGAACCATTATCTGCCGTGATTGATTTGAAGACAGTAGATGCATATTCACCAAATTCTTTGAGGACTGAAGAGAGTGCGTAGTTAACTGAATCGGCGTCTTTCCCGTCCATTTTTACGATGAATTCACGACGGGTTTTACGTTCAATCAAGGTTAATAGCACATCATCTTCTTTATCCTTGCGCCCTACGACGGAGTCAATTTCAAAATGACCGAATTCTTCACGAGATTCAACGCTATCAGGACGTTCTTCAATACTTTTACCGAGAACCGTCTTATTCGGGCGGTGCGTTTTCTTAGTACTCTTGGTATTTCGACGTACCTTTAAGAGAAGGTCACTGTTTCGAGTTTTTAGAAGACCAAGCCCGATATAGTGATAGAGCGTCTTTGTAGAGACCATTTCCTCCGGAGAAAACAACCCTTTGAGCTTCGCAAGACCAACAATCGCATCTGGAGACATGGTCTTTGTGCGATCAAGTAACAGTCCGTCAACGAATGCCAAGAATGCCTTCACACGTTCAAACTTCAACGGTTTACGAGAACGAGCCACGTTTCGATCTGTTGCAGCTTGACCTGTTTCCGCAAGATATTGCGTCGTGTAGATATGTTTTCCGTTAGTTTTCTTTACTTGAGTGGTCGTTCCACGGGCTAGTTCATTGTAGATTGTCCCGCGAGAAACCTTGAGTTTTCGCGCAAGTTCACTCTTATTTGTAATTCCAGCGTTCAAGTAGCCTTGAAGTTCTCCACGTTGAAACTGTGTAAGGCGTGGTTTTCTTATTCGGTGTTTTTATGTTATTCTGTTCTAGCATCGTATTCGAAATCCCTTCTTATTGATTGGTGTAGGAACCTCAATAATACACGATTTCGCGTACGATGTTTTTATTTTTCTAAAGTGTTCAACTTGATTCTACTATTCGCCGTTTTTTATTTTTATTGCTATTGATGTATATATCAATTGTGGCCGAACATAGCTCTTTGCTTGATATTATGCGATATAGAAAATTTACAGTCATTGCTACTTCACCTTCAGGAGATGCAACAACAATTAAATTACGTGCCTGGGGAAGAATAAATGCAGTGGAAAGAGCAGCAAAAAGAGTTGGTATCAATGATGATTTAACAGATTTAACATTTACAGTGACTGAATTAAAAAAATAGTATGTTGCGGAGGAATGAGATATAATCATACCCGTTTATTTTAAATACATTGAAAATTAAAAATAGATAATTAATTAGGAGTTGTATACATGCAAGTAATAGAGCAAATAGATCTATTTAGTGAAGAACTATATAACCAACCCTCTATAAAAATTATTAAAGAACATGTTACAAAGGTTTGCCCGAAATATGAGGATACATTATTAAACAATCATGTGATACCATTATTGCAAGGAGCTAGGATAAACATAGATGATTTAAAAATATGCGTTCGAAGTGTATATGAAAATTGGATGGTAGTAGAAGCGGTACTACATGTGTTTCCATGACAGTTTGGAATAATGGCAATAAAGATTATGTTCATTGGAGCTCTAACACTATCATCGATGCTTTTCTAAAACAATATTTTCATAATCGACCTAAGCCTGCCCAGGTATACTATATAGAACAAAATTTAGAAAGCTTAGTTAGTAACTTTTTTAACTATAAGACCTAAGAGGTATCTTATAGTTGTTTAATTTTGAAAGGAATGAATGTGATGCACAATAATGAGGAGAAATTAGAAGAGGGTCTAACTATGAAAGAAGTCGTTGAGACCTTAAGCGTCGCTGAGTCTACGGTTTACAAATACATTCAAAAAGGACTCCTTGTCGAAATTGAACAACCTAATTTAAAATTTGCAATTAATGGCCAACGTCTTTTTACAGCTGAAAGTGTTTCCGATTTAAAAGCTAAAATGTCCGCTACAAGTAATCATATGAGTTTAAATTCCTATGCAAGGGAAAAGAAAGTTAGTCCAGAGCTTTTAAAAAGAATAATAGCAGATAATGATATTGAAATTCCTAAAGGCACACATGGATTGCGACAAACTTATCTCATTTCACCTGAAATAAAAGAAACATTGGACCAACTAATTTTAGAAAATACTTTTGTACATTTCAGAACTAAAAATAATTTCTATAATAGTAAATTGAACATCGCGCTATTACAACCATTTGTTGATGAAGACGGAAGAAAATACCGCGTTATGATTGAAGGAAAACGTTGGGGATTCTACACAGAGACCGGATTTTTACCATTTGAGAATCTAAACAATTCTAAACCATTATACGACATACATAAGCCAACTGTTCGATCCACAATGTATGTTAACTTTACGATACCAAAGAATGAAAAAAACGCTTATCTATATGTAGATGCTATTTATAATGTATTTGGTATCGAAAATGCACAGCTACTATTAACTGATGAAAGTATTAATGGGCGACTAAAGATGAACGACTGGAAGGTATCTGCAGAATCAGAGCATATTCAAAGACTCTTAGAATTAAATGATTATACACATAACGGTGAAATTAAGCTTTTAGACGATACGTTACAGGTAATTTGCTTTGATAAACGTGTTGTAGTTGTTCTTCCTAAGGTTTATCATGAACAATTATCAGAACTAGCAAATAAGCAGAATAAGACCGAGAGTATAATGGGTCAAAAAATCATCCAAGATTTCTTTAATAAAAAACAAAACTAATACATCTGATTGCCAGCACTTTAACGACAGTTAAGTAATTTTAAAAATTTTATTGAACATTCAGATGTTGATTGTTATAATACCGATAAAGTACATATATTTCCAATTAAATTTTGAATGGGAACACCCCTTCATTAACATGAAAAAACTGCTAAAAACATGCAGTCTTTTTCGTGTTAATGAAGGGGTTTTTTGTAGTCAAAAAGGGAGGAACAAACATGGTAAATCTTTCAAATTCATGGGATATGCAGCAAGTTAAATGTTTCCCTAAAAAGTTAAAAAGAAATCATGCATCGTACGGGGATACAATACAATTCGAGAGAAACGGCTTGATCATACAAGGTGTGGTTGAAATGTATCGTGAAAACACCGCATTCGTTTCAATTAGTGATTCAGATGCAGCTAGAATTCGACTTGAATCTCCAACAACATTGGTAAATCATAAAAATTACACAGTTATTAATAATTTGAACGATTTAGGAGAAGGGAGGGACAGTATCTGAATAATCTAGCCGATGTTGTTCCAATAATATTTTTAGTTTTCGCACTTTGTATAGCATGGAAAATTGTATCTGTTATAAGATCATGTTTTTTCCGTGCTATCGCGTGTGTAGGTACATTTTTAGTATTGTGGCGAATATTCGCCATGTGGTCAACTATTTTTTGACTAAGAAAGGATTGTTTACTTTATGACACACCAGGTATTGCAACAACCGTTGCATGAATGGGTTTTACAATGCCGTAGTACAGATAATTTACTATCGCCTTCAAGGAAGGAAGATTTCTATTTAAGACGTGTAAATGCCTTAAAAATAATATCCCTTAATTTACAGTACACATCTTAAATTACTAATAGAGCACGCTACCATCTTATTGGAGTTTATTTCGGAGCGGTTAGATCGCTCTATGACAATCCCTGTTCATATAAATGAAATAAGTGAAGAAACCAATTTAGCGGCTAGTCGTGTTCGTACGGTATTCCGATTTTTAGAAGCTGTTCGAATGTTGAATTACAGTAAGGGCATTGTATCCATTTATAAGGTTCCTGATTTATTTTCTTCTAAAGAGCAATAAATATAAGCACTTTAACGTATGGGCAATCCACACATCTACTCATTAAAAGACGTTTATCATTTTATTTTGCGTGATTTTTATTCGGACCGTTATAAAGAAAACGGTGAGCTTCAGTATCGTATTTGGGAAGCGAATCGTATCCCCTCCTACCAACAGTTTTACTATTGGTTCAAAAAGTTTGAAGACCCTAAAAAAGATATTGAGTTTCGTAAAAGTGCTAAGGAATATGAGTTAAAGCATCGTCCGCTTATTAGTAATTCTAAAGCAGAAACAAATGGTCCAGGGACGCGCTTTCAAATTGATGCAACAGCCGCGGATATTTATTTAGTTAGCTCTTTTGATATAAATAAAGTTATTGGTAGACCTGTTGTTTATGCAGTCGTAGATGTCTATTCACGTATTATTACGGGAATTTATGTTGGCTTAGAGGGACCATCATGGGTAGGTGCCATGATGGCACTAGATAACATGGTAGCCGATAAGGTTGAATTTTGTAAGCAATATGATATAGAGATTACAGAAGAGCAATGGCCGACGAATCATTTGCCTGAAATTATCATTGCAGATCGAGGGGAATTTGAAGGATATTCGGTAGCTGGGCTGATTAATAATTTGAATGTCAAAATTGAAAATACAACTGCATATCGTGGTGATTTAAAAGGGATTGTTGAGCGCAAATTTAGGATGTTTAACGGAAAAGTGAAACAAAAAGCGCCAGGTGGTATTCAAAAGGAGTACCGAGAGCGTGGAGACATGGATTATAGGTAATCCCACTCCTCGCTTTCCTCATCCATACCAGCAGGATTAAAATCAAGGGATTTCCAAAAAATCCGACCGATATTAGGAGCATACTTACTGAGAGAGCGAGGTGAAATTGTTGGGCAACAAAGACATAAAACTTAAAGATTGGCCGTTCGATAAAGGAGCACGTGTGAAATTAGATTGTATTGGCATACCAATTAAATTGGAAAAGAAGGTTTATTTGCCGGTGTATTTCAACGGGAAAATTGATGAGTCTTATAAAACAGAACGGCTAGTTGTGGATTGGGGCGTATTGTCGTCTTTGAAAATTCAGCATTATTATGTCGATGGAATAATTACAAGACCAAATCCGCCCAATGATACAGAAGAAGTGACAGTCACAATCCACCCATCGCAAGTTAAGTTTTTTGAAAAGGATTATGAAATAGGAAAAACGAGTTTTGTAGAAAAATCACAAACGTTTTCTATTAATTCTAACGGGGAGCGATATTATTTACCGTTGATGGAGGTAATAAGAGGAATTATTGCTCCTAACGCTTTTTTACTAAATTGCTTATTTGAAATGCACTCTTTCCCAGCATATTTCTCACCAGGTTCTAATTGCGTAAGTAGATGTCCTTGTAGCCAAGTGATGTATATATTCGTACCACCATAAAAGTAATATGATTCTTCCTTAAAATTCGTAGGTAATAATGCTTGAGCCATTGCAAAAGCAGCCTCTCGCTTTTCAGCTATGATTAATTGCAAACACTCGCCCCCATTCATTAGATTTTAAATACGGCTATTTCTCTAGCAAATAAAAAAGCACGCAAAGAAACAAAATCGTCTCTTTGCGTGCTTCGCAAAATGTATTATATTTTCATATTAGCTTATTCTCCCTTAAAATTCCATTGTAAATTATTAAAATACAGGACTAATACCTCTTTCTAAATAAGCTTCTTTTAGCTCTCCCCCCGAAATAGTAACTAATGTATTGATTATTAATTCATACCTGCCTAGATAAGTTACAGGAAAGTCATCAGAGTCTTTTAATAAAGATTGATTGTAATAATTTGATTTGGCTTTGCTTTTGCTTCCAACAACTTCTCATGCATTTGTAGAATATTGTAATTTTTGTTGACAAAAGGAAGAAGAGAGCATACATTTAATTTATCGATATGGATATTTTTAGTATATATCATATTGAACTTTGACCTAGGAGCATTTGCTACGAAATGTATATTATAAGGTCATAGTATTTTTAAAAATGGGGGGTGTTTTTATGCGTATTACCGTAGTTAAAGAGCAAAAAGAGCAGTTGGTAAAACCGTTAGGTGGATCCCAAAACGGAAACGAACAAAAAAAGGTTTAATACAGTAAGTCGCCATAAATCAATAGACATTGGGAGGAGTGGATATGCTTTTCCCAATGTCTACTTTTATGGCTAGTTGGAATCAAATACATATGTAACTATTAGTTAGGGGAGCAGATATTATGAGATATGATCCATATGACATACCATTAATTAATGAATTATACAACTATCGAAACGATAGCAATAAGGTAATTTCTTCCTTTTCTTCAGGGGAAATTAAGGTGTTTTATTGTGAGCCTACTCTTCTTGAAGAGGTATTGTTATATGTTGATGGAAATAATACCTTTGAAGAAATTGAAAAAAATTTTAAAGATAGATACTCAATGCAAGAAGTTAGAAATTTTCTACTAACTATTTTGAATGAAGGAGTTATAAAGATTCCTCAAACTAACTCTACAACCAAAAAACTGCCAAAAACCTTAGTGATAGGGGATGGTGCATTGAGTGACGAATTTGATAAGATTAAAGAATGTTTTCGTATAACTACCGTTAGCTTTCTTGAAGATACTTTTATTTGCGATTTTGATGTGGCTATATTTGCACCATCTGATTGCACATATGCAGATTTATTGAGTGTAAACGAAAAATTATATAGGTATAATAAGCCATTTGTCCAAGTTAATTTTAACGGGATTGATATTATGGTAGGACCGTTAGTTGTGCCTAAAAAAAGTGTCTGCTTGGAATGCATTATAAGCTCTAAGCTCAAAAATATAAACACTCATGTTTCTTGTGATGAAAAGATAGGGATTAATGACTTAAAAAGCCTTAAATATTCATATAGTGTTTCATTTGAATTTGAAGAGAGTGTTATATCGTACTTGGTTAATAAAGTATACGCTGAAATAACAAGCCATTTTAACGGTTTGTCGTCAGAACTTATAAACTGCCAATACTTCTTTAAAACTACATCTTTGTGTCTAGACAAAGAAGTAAAGTTGCCAACCACTTACTGCGATTTTTGCAAAGGGATCAATAAAAATTACATTAAAGTTAACACGGAGACCGCTTTAAGCGAGATTTTAGACACAAACTCTACCCACCTATCCTATGATACCGTTAAATACCAAACAGGCGGTATTCGTTCAAAAACCGAAAGTGAAACCAAGGAAATACTAGATAAGGAACTTAAAAAGCTAGGAACTAAAATTAGGATTGAGTTTGATGATGGTAACCCTTTTAGAGATATTGCACCTTCATTTAGTGCATATTCCGATGAAATGAGTACATCCGATTTATCATATATCCTAAGACCTGATAGGGGGGCTGGTAAGGGTCTTACAAAATCTCAAGCTTATTTTTCTGCAGGTTTTGAGATGATAGAACATATTAGTAGACAATACACAGGTGACGTTCCAATCATTGCCGCTAAATACAGAGATGTAAAGAAGCTTGCTATAGATATGCCATACTTAGCTAGCACGATAATGAACACAGACACGGCTTACGAAAAGTTTGATGAAAATATTGAAACCGATTGGGTTGTTGCAACTTCCCTATCTGGTGCGGGTAAAAAGTTAGTGCCAGCTTTTTTAGTTTTTATGTTTGACGTTGAACTTAAGGGTACACTGTTCGGAACAGCGTCAACCGGGGTTGCGTCAGCTGCAACATTAGAGGATGCTATATTACATGGACTTTTTGAGGTCATCGAGCATGATGCTTGGCTTATAGGTCAATCCAACCCGTATATATTGCCTATAGTTGACTATACGAGTTCAAGTAGTGCGAAAGTAAAAGAAATTGTAGCAAAGGTTAAATCCATGGGATATGACATTATAACACGCGACTATACCAATGATTTGAACATTCCTGTATTTAGAACTTATATAACAAATAGAGAAAATTTCTCGCAGTATTCTTATAACGGGTTTGGGTGTCATGTATCACCAGAAATAGCACTTGAACGTTCTATTACAGAAGCTGCGCAGTTTTGCGATTCTCTTTTTGCCGGTAGTAAATCTAACTTAATAACTAGGAGTGTTTTGTCTACAAGTCTAGTTAATCTTTATAATCAGCATTTTGTAGTAAATAAGGATGTACTGGGCAAAACAGATAGGAAAACAGTAATAGGAAAGCCAGTTTTTGAATTTAACAGCTCCTATGATCTCATTCAAAAAATAACGAGTCTAATTAAAGATAAAATTGGTGGAGATGTTTATTATGTTGAATTGACCAAGCCAGACATGAACGTTAAAGTTGTCAGAACCATAGTAACTGGCGACATTCAAAGAATGAATCATCCAATAATCTCGGCCAGCAAAAGATTGTTTGAATTTGGTATTAGATGTGGCTATAGCGATAAAAAGATGACATATGAAGAGTTATTTATGGGTGACTATCAGCATTAAATATCAATGCTTTGTAAAAAATATTATAGAGGGGGGGCATGATTTAATGTTAAAAACAAGAAAATACAAATGGATTGATATACTGCGTATTCCTTTTGAAATTTCCCCATTATTGCTAGTGGCATATGTTTTATTGGAACTCACACAGGGTTTAATATCCACATTTGCGGTTGTTTTTGCAACGTCGGTTTTTGTAGATACTGCTTTTGCGGTATTTGCAGGTGAATTGATAGTAAGTACATTATATGCCCCACTTGGAGCGTTGCTGGGTGTTGTTGTCATAAGTAATATATTTGATACTCTTTTGGGGTTATTGCAATCGCGACTTGAAATTGTTATGAAGTTTAAGCTTGAACCTACTATCTTAGACACACGGGCAAGTCTGAAATATAAATATATTGAAGATTCCGATACTTGGGAACTCGTGGAACGTTTATCTGAAGGTATTGTTGTAAACATGCTAAATGGTATACGTGCTTGCGCTACAGTTGTTCGTAGTATTGTTTCGATAGCTGCAATTTTGACCTTGATTCTGACACAGGTTTGGTGGGCAACAATATTGATTGCCATTTTGAGTATACCTTTGTTTTGGATGTCACTTAAGGCTGGGGGTAAAAACTACAATGCTTGGATGGAAGCTTGGCCTTACGAACGTCGCTTTAGCTATTACAGCGATGATATCTTGACTAGTCGTGAAGCCACACAGGAGCGTACTCTTTTTGGGTATGCGGACTATACTGTAAATCTTTATAGTGAACACTTTGAAATAGCTAGAAAAATACAAGAAAGAGTAGCAGTTAGAACGAAAATAGCTATGGAGGCTACTGGTATTTTTATGTCAGCTATTGCTTTACTTATATCATTTACTCTTATAAAGCCTGTTATAGCTGGAACTTTAAGCCCTGGTATGTTCATGGGAATTGTTGCTGCTGTTTTTGCAATGGCTACAACCATTGGAGGGACGTTACAAGAGGCAGCAAAAAACCTTTCATATGCTAAGAGGTGTATAGATGATTTGACGGCGTTTATGGCTTTGGATTTGCAGGATGGTGCAACTGATTTGCCTGATAAAATACCACCTGTTTTTGAGAGACTGTCCTTCAAAAATGTGTGGTTTAAGTATCCAAATGCAGAAAACTACGCCTTACGCAATGTATCATTTAATATTGAGGGCGGTAAGCACTATGCTTTTGTTGGTGCAAATGGGTCGGGTAAAACTACCATTATTAAGCTTCTAACGGGGCTATATGATGTATATGACGGAGAGATTTTAATTAACGGAAAGGAACTTCGTACATATGAAACATCTACTTTAAAGGCTATGTTTTCAGTTGTATATCAGGATTTTGCTAGATATGAGGTTCCTCTTGCGGACAATATTGCCCTTGGTAATACTTCAGAGGATGTAAGTATCGAAGATATTCATAAGGTTACTGATAAGGTTGCCTTGACTGATACAATTGCAAATTTGAAAGATGGATTACGTACACCTCTTGGAAAAATTGACAAGGACGGTTCAGACCTATCAGGTGGACAGTGGCAAAAAATAGCTATTGCACGCTCGTTAATAAGCCCGGCACCTATAAAGATTTTGGATGAACCAACGGCTGCCTTGGATCCAATTGCGGAAAGTAGAATTTATCGAGAATTTGAAGAGCTTATGAGAGATAAAACTACAATTTTTATCAGCCACCGTCTAGGTTCTACCAAGTTGGCCAATGAAATTTTGGTAATAGAGAGCGGAGAAATTACTGAGAGAGGAACCCATAATAAATTAATTAAAATGAGGGGCGTATATGCTAAAATGTTCGAATCGCAGAGGAGGTGGTATGAGTGATAGGCAAAAGGTACAAGTATGGAATTGTATACGTTGTGTTCCGGTCTATTTTACAGTATATCAAGGCTTCCAAAGGTCGGGCTGTGTTAGAACATGGTGTTGCAGTACTTAGTTCTCTTTCGTGGATAGTAGCGATTTTAGTCACGCAACAATTATTCGACTTAATCACTGAGGCGAGCATGGGTAATGCCAGCTATTTGCAGGTTGGGATTGCATTAGGCACAATGGCAGCTGTAACTATAGGTCAACAGGTGCTTAGGGGTATTGATAAGTACTTGCAAGGTTATGTATCATATAAAAATGTTGGTAAGTTTATGTCAGAACTTATGCTAAAGCTTAGTCGTGTATCACCAAAGCATTTTGAAGACCCCAATTTTTTGGATAACATAGACAAATCGAAAAGGTGTATAGAATATGAGGCATTAGGAAGTTTTTCTACCAATTGCTTGCGTGTGTTCACGTATTATGGTGTATTTTTTGTATCTGTATCCATTTATTTTTTTGGACTATCGCCCCTACTTCCTTTAATAATTTTCCTGTCATTTGTACCAGCGATTTTGGGGCAATTAGTTCAGGTGAAGGTGTTTATAGGGTTAGAAAATGAAAGTGCGCCTCTTCGCCGTCAGTATACTTACTATAAAAAAGCTATATCAAGTCAACTGTCCTTCAAAGAAACTCGTATACTTGGGGCTTTTGGTTTCTTTAGGAACCTTTTCAGTAATACATTGTTATTATTGACAACAAAGACGTGGAAAGTAGAGCGAAAAGCAGCTTTTATCCGATTAGTTCTTGGTTTGGTGTCTTTTATTGGATTCGGAGTATCCACTATAATGCTTTTTAATTCGGCTATGTCTGGAGAAATTAGTATTGGTACTTTTATAGCGGTTTTTGGAGTACTTTCACAAATTTTTTCTATGGCTGAGGAACTAGTATCAATACAGGTTAGTCAAGGTAGTGAAACCATAGGTAAAATTGAAAAATACTATAGATTGATGGATATGGAGGAAGTAGATGGAGAAGAGGCTGTTATTGACTTCTCAAAAGGAATTGTAGCAAAAGATGTAAATTTTACTTATCCTGGAACAAATAAAATGGCAGTGCAAGGTGCAACGATTACTATTTCAGAGGGTGAAACAATTGCCATTGTGGGCGAGAACGGTGCTGGTAAATCCACCTTGGTCCGCCTACTTGTTGGGCTTTACCGTCCCGATAATGGTACAGTAGAAATAGGTGGACTAAATAGTAGCAACACACACCCTAATTCAATTTTTAGAGAAACTTCGGGTGTTTTTCAACATTTTCTGTGTTATAAGATGACATTAGCGGAAAATGTAGCGATCAGCAATACGAAAGAAATTCAAAATCATGACAATATACAAAGAGTTCTTCATGATTGTGAATTTGGCGACGACTCTATCACACTTGACACAATGCTTTCAACTGAATTTGGTGGCATTGACCTTTCTGGAGGACAGTGGCAGCGAATAGCCATAGCTCGTGGACTTTATAAAACAAATAGCCTCATTGTGCTTGACGAGCCAACCGCTGCTATAGATCCCATTATGGAAGAACGGGTTTATAGCCAATTTAGGCGTTTATCGAAAGATAAATGTACCATTTTGGTAACACACCGCCTTGCTTCGGCCAAATTTGCTAATCGAATTGTAGTAATGGACAAGGGTAAGATTGTTGATGTTGGGTGTCATGATGAATTGATTGAGCGTAAGGGTAAGTATGCAACAATGTGGGAAGCACAGTCTGCTTGGTATGTGAATAGAGAAAATTAGGGTTCTGGTGCAAACACTTGAAGAAAATCACGCCTGTTGATTAACTAGCTTTTACCAATAAAATTCAATAAAAAAGAGAGATTCCATGTAAAATGTAAGTTACCACACCAACATTTACGAGGAGAATCTCTCATGGCTAAGAATACCACGATTTTTACACTACTTCAAAACTTTATTTCACAGGACGAAATCGCGGGGATTCTCGCTGAATTTGGTTTTGAAGATACGGCGCGTAAATGTGATGTCCCAAAGCTTTTAAACTACTTAGTTGGCGCTGCGACATTTGAATGGAAAAGCTTGCGTGCTGCTTCTGATATGGCAATGGAGAAAGGCCTAAAATTCGTGGATTATTCCACACTTTCGAAACGTTTAGGCGAACTGAATTACCTGATTGTCAAAAGAATTTTTGAGTTGATTGTCGGTCGTTTAAACCGAGCAGCGAAACGCAAACTGAAACTCAAAAAAGAGCTCTTAGCCATTGATTCCACAACGATTACAGTTGGCAAAAGTCGCTTACCATGGGCACTTTATCATGGCGAACGTTCAGGCATCAAGCTACACGTGAGTTTCACAAATCGCACCGCTATGCCACTTTAAATCGTTGAAACGACTGGCTTGAAGCATGATGGTCCAATCGGTGTTGAACTGGAAGACAAGCGATTTATCCTTGTGGCCGATCGTGCTTATTTTTCGATTGAAAAAGCCGATCGTTATGCCAATACGCATCAAGACTTCGTCATCCGTTTAAAAGAAAATATCCAATTAAACCGCAAGAAATCTTTAAAAAGAACAAAGATTGAAGGGTTAAATATCATCGCTGATTCCGCCATCGTGTCGTAGAATTTACAGATTATGAAGAGGCAATTGTACGTGTCATTACCAATCTTCGTGACGTCACAGCCGAAGAAATCGCAGGTATGTACAAGGAACGCTGGGCAATTGAATCCTTTTTTCGTTGGATTAAACAGAACTTAAACGTACCGGTGTTATTTGGCTCGACCAAAAATGCGGTATTTAGTCAGCTTTTTGCGGCGTTAATTGCCTACGTATTACTTAAATTTTTGCATACTGAAGGACACAAGAAAAACAACTGTAAACGTCTTAGTTTCGCAGGTTTTACGCGCCAATTTCTTTGTGCTACTCTGCCAATCGAATGGCAGATCGGTCTCCAAGAAATACTCGAATTTCATCGAGAGTTATATCAAATAAATACTGGGTGATTTTGGATAATCAACACGCGTGAAAGATTGATAAAAAACTGTGTGGAATACAATTTTCTTATTCAAATCGGGCGAGTTTGTGGAGCACAGGCAGAAAGTGAACCAACTTTTTTATAAAAAACAAACTTAAAATTGGTACAGAAGAATCCATTTTGAACAATCTTTTTCAAGATGAATTCTTCTTTTTTACTGTAAAGTAAGGATTTACGAAGTGTTTTTGCTCAAACTTTATTTCAAAGCTACAACAAATAAGCTAATACGCTTATTTAGTATGCCCTTATTAGTTTTGGATTTTTTTATATAAAAGTAAGTTAGTTTTGAACGTTATGGAAACTCCCTACAATGTATAAATAACATAATCTTAATTCTAATATAATGAAAAGAAATTACTCAATTTGTTTACTCATATTAAATTGATTCAATCTTACCTGTTTTCAATTCTATTAATGATTGCCGTAGAGAGGGTAACGACATGTTGTAAACTAGTTTAATGTAACAAAAATATTTTACTATTTACTCTCACTGCTATTATCAAGATTAAGAATATTCTCTGTACCTGTCACTATTAAACAACGGCAACAAGTTAGTTTTCCTTCATGTAATTTTTATAACAAATTAGCTATTTTACAAAAATATTCCATTTTTATAAAATAGTGCTAATATTGTATTAAATACAAAAATATGTATTTAAAGATCAAAACAAGGAGGGAAAAAATTATGAAATTAAAGTTTGCGTCTGTTTTATTCACTTTATTAGTATTTTCTGGTGTATTAACAGCACAAGCCGATGAGCTCCAAACAATTGATGTTTTAGAACCGAATGAAGTAACAACTCTTGTAGATGAAGTGGGTCTAACAGAAGATGAAATTAATGATTTCCCAGTAGAAGTTTTAAGAGAGTTAATTCAAAATGATGCCAAAAAAATTAGTTTTCAACCTGTAACACCAACCGCATCCCTTTCTGATAAAGATGTCAAAGTAGGAGCATCGGCATTTGAAGTGAAAAGCGATAAAGCAGGTCAAAAGAAAATGTACCTATACGGTAACTTCGAATGGATTAAAAACCCTTCTGAAAGATATACAGACGCAATGTCAATCGGGTGGCCTGATTCAGCTGAGCTTGCAGCTCCAATAGTAAATAATAAAATTTCTCAATTTGAAGGGAAATATATGTACAGAGATGGCCCAAATAGTGCATTCGGATGGCAGACTGGGACATCAACAACAACTCCAAATTCAGACACTGGACTAGCTGGCGTTGGGTTTAAATTTGGTTTTAAAAGAGGGATTGGATTTAGTGAACATAAAGGTTATATTGGGCAATACGTTTATACAAAGAAAGATAAAGGTTTATTTACTATCATGATACGATATGGACATGGTACAATTACATGGATACCATCTTTTACAGTATATCCGAACTTTGGGCTAGGTGTAACTCCTAACGCGGCCATGGCAACAAAAGATGCATACGCAACTTTGAGTTGGTAAATAACCTTTAATTAAGTAGAGGTGTAAAAATGGAACTTTTCTTTTGGTTAAGAACATCAAATTGAAGAGTTAGAACATTAACAAACTTCTCTTTATATCTTTGATTTTTATTCAGAAAAACAAAACGCATTTTACTCAAATTGAACTGTATCCTAATTGTTAGTCACAATCTAACAATTAGAGGTGCAGTTTTTATATACCCAAATTTACGATAGAAAATATATTATGAGCTGTAAAACGCAATCGAAGTTTTAGCTTTGGAGTGTTTATTAATTGAAGAAGTAGAAAAAATAAAGAAGTCCTTGTAGGTAGTGTGAAACGGTCTCCAATCGTAAGACAGAAAGTCTAATGATTGGGGTATTTATTTATCGCAAATACTGATAATTCTGAAAATCACTGAAATTAGCCTATTTAATTGCGATATTCATATTCTCCCAAAGGGATAAGTTAACTAAAAAGTAATTAATATCCTTCGTGTAAATATTTATAGTATAATTGAACAATACCCGTTCAACACCGTAAATTGAGGTTGAACGTATAAAACATTCAATAATTTTACATTTGAATATGATGATTTGTCAAATTAAGTGCAACAATTGCTTATTAAAAGCCTCGTTTGCAGTTTTCCAACCAAGACATTTTCTTGGTCGGTTGTTGATATAGTTTAATGATTCTGTTAGTTTTTCTGGTGATACTT
>NZ_JBIWFQ010000055.1:0-16117 GCF_044763105.1 Lysinibacillus sp. NPDC096212
TGAATGTTTGTGTGGTAACTACATTCTACACGAGGTCGTTATGGGCTTCCTTTATATTGACTTCTAGGTGTTGCACTTAATATTACAATCCGTCAGTTAAAAAGTTGTTAAAAAATACCACCTCACATAAGTTGCTTGCATAATTTTAGTAATTACTGCATATAAAACATCATATTGTTTTTGGGGGCGATGGGATGAATGTATTAGTGACAGGTGGTTATGGTTTTATTGGTAGTGCAGTGGCGAGGCGTTTTTTTAAAGAGGGTGCAAATGTTTATATTATTGATAATTTAAGTACAGGTCATTTACGCAATGTCGACTTTGAGCATAAATCTTATCTATTGAATGTGGAAGATGAAGTTTGTGAGCATCTCTTTAAAGAAACATCATTTGATGTGGTCATCCATTGTGCAGCGCAAACGAGTGTTCAAAAATCGATGCAGGAGCCAGTGAAGGATGTTTTAACGAATATTGTAGGGCTTAGTCAGATGCTCTTCTTATCGTCAAAATATAAGGTAAAGCATTTCGTTTTTGCCTCGTCAGCAGCTGTTTACGGAGATAGTCACTATCCACCATTAGAAGAAACAGATGTTAGTGAGCCGATTTCGATGTATGGATTAAACAAAAGTATAGGTGAGACATACTGTGAAAAATGGAAAAAAGATTATCGTTTACCAACATTAATTTATAGATTTGCTAATGTATTCGGTCCAAGGCAATGTATGCAGGGGGAAGCGGCGGTTATTCCTAGCATGCTAAAAAGTAGTATTGAAGGAAAGCCCTTTACGATTTATGGAGATGGAGAGCAAACACGAGATTTCATATATGTAGATGACATTGCAGATGCTATTTACGCTGGTGTACAGGCTAGATTACAGGGCATTTATAACGTATCAACGAATGAGGCATGGTCGATTCATCAAGTTATTTTATTATTACAGCATTTAAATCATCCTTTAGAAATTCAATATGCTCCTGCGAGAGAGGGAGATATTGAGCATTCATTTTTAAATAACGCTAAGTTGGCGAAGGCGATAGGATGGAGACCAAAAACTACTTTTGCGGAAGGCATAGAGCGTACATTGCAAGCATTTCAAAATGAAAAGATAGTGGGAATATAATTAAATTGTAAAAGTATGTCCGTGTTGTCAAAATGTAAGTTTATCATTTAGCGACACAGATGAGATCCTGGAGAAGCGTAACGAAGGGAAATCAACCCCAAGTTATAGTGATGAATTCATTATACCTTGAAGATTTATCGGAACAAAATCTCATTTTATTGGAACAATTTTAGCTTTTATCAATATGGGCAAAATATGTAGATGGCTATTTGACGATTTACCCTACTGTAAAGGGAAAATCGTCTTTTTATATTTTCGATTACGTATCATTCATCAGCAAATGCTCCGCATTATTGGTATTACGCGGAGTAATAGGTGTTTTTTTACGCCTATAGTATAATTAAAGGAATGTTGCGGAATTGAACGGAGGCTTACAAATGCTGGTAGATTTCAGAGTGAAAAATTGTTTAAGTTATAAGGATGAAACACTATTTTCAATGGTGGCGGGAAGCCGTATTCGAAAATTAAAGGATACACATACGATGAAATTCGACTCATTTCACCTTGTAAAAAGTGCCTTTATTTTCGGACCAAATGGAAGTGGAAAATCAAACTTATTCACTGCTATTAAAATTTTACGTTCTTTATTGTTTAACTTTGAAAATCTAAATAATGTTAAACAACTACGCTTGCCCTACCAGCCGTTTAAGTTAGGAGGTCAGCAGGAACAACCGACAGAATTTATGATTTCGTTATTACTAGATGGGGTACTGTACGATTATGAGGTACAGTATAATGCGTCACAGGTTCTTTATGAAAGTCTAACTAAAACGACAAAGTCTATGAAAGAGCAGCTTTTTAATAGACAATGGGATGGAACAGAATATTTGTATGAAACTGCCCACAGCACATCGCTAGAATTGACAAAATATACGCGTAATAATACAGCTTTCTTATCGGTATTAAATGTCTTTAATGATCCAGATGCTAGGAAAATATTTGATTGGTTTTTACATAAAATAATGTTTTTAGATGAAGCAAATCGGTTATCAAGTCATCCACTTATTCGTAAACTTGAAGAGGAGCACTTTAAGAAAGAAGTTATAAAGTTACTAAAGATTGCAGACTTTTCTATTCAAGATGTGACGGCAAGACGCGTTGAACGAAGAGAGAAAAATACTATTGGCTATGACTTTGACACTCCAGAGGTTATTCAAGAGGTGGATATCGATTTGCACTATTTATCGTTCGATGAAGCAGGCGCGCCAATCGGAACAGAAACGATCAATTGGACCATGGATTCAAAGGGGACAGTCCGTATGCTGCATTTAGCATGTGTCATGGTCGATGCATACAATAAAGGGAAGACGATCTTTATAGATGAATTTGACACAGCATTTCATGTGTCCATCTGCGAATTTTTAATGGCCATTATGAACAGCAAGCGTAATGTTACGAATCAATTTGTTGTCACAAGTCATGAAATTGATTTATTAGATCAGCCACTACGTTCCGATCAAATTTGGTTTGTGAATAAAAGCTTTAAAAATGAATCCGAGTTATACTCCTTATTTGATTTTGCAGATTTACAGAAGAAACGTGGGGATATTTCCTATGCCAAGCGTTACTTAAAAGGAGAATTTGGAGCTACACCGGTTATTAATGAATATTTATCAGATCAATATTTAACTTATTTCAGCGGGAATCCAAACACCCGCTGAAATAAAGGAACTTAGTCTAAGACGCCACGTCCTGTGATAATTTATCTGCAAAAACATCTGCCGGCCTAAGTACAAAGCCGATTCCGGAGGCAATTATGCTGAGGCAAAATTGATAGGAAATGGAGGTATCTGAACAGTGAGAGTGCGTCAACAAGGAAATCGAACACTGCGTAAAACCGTTTTAATTTATTGTGAAGGTGAAACCGAACGTATTTATTTTGAGCAAATGCGTATTTTAAAGCGCTCAAAAATGGTAAGTGTCAAAATAAAAAACGTCAAGCGTTCAGCAATTAAGCTAGCCCAGCATGCCTATCGAGATTCAAGCTATCAATATTTTGACGAGGTATGGATTGTTTTTGATAAGGATGATTTAACCGAAAAGCAATTAGAGGAAGTGAATGACTTTTGCGAGGAAAATAATATTCATATCGCCTATTCAAATGAAGCGTTCGAATTATGGCTACTGTTGCATTTTGAAGAAGTCGATATTTCCGAAAAGTATCCTCGAGCTGTATTAAATGACAAGATGGAGCAGCATCTTGGGGTAATACGTTATTTTCGTCATAAAGCGGATGAGTCAGTCATTGCACCTATCGCACTTCGACATGAGGTCGCTATTAAAAATTGCACAGATATGATGGCACTTCGCAAGTCGGAAAGTCGTGATAATCCTTATTGCAACATACATGAAATGATAAAATACATATTTTAACTTCTTTCGGCAAAAAAGTCGTTCTTAGAGGATGTTAGCCTAAAATCATCGCATCCATCCGATAACGGCTAACTGACCTGCATCGGTGCTGCTGTCGCTGCGTTAGCACTACGCTTTCGCGCAAAAAATATCTGCAGGCCTAAGTACAAAGCCGATTCCGGACGCATTTTTATCTGCGCGACAGCGGCAAGATGTTTTCTGTAGCGAAAGCGAAGCGTCAGCTACAAAGGCCGAGGCAGAATTGATTGCCAAACAGCAGGTTTTCCGTCACTTAATGGAGAACCTGCTGTTTTTATATCTCAAAAGATGGGGATAACAATTATTAAAAGTATGACATATATTAAGTTGATTGGAGTGGAACTTTTTCTATACGACGATTACAACTAAATTTATTTTATTCTCCACTCAAAAATGAAGATAAATAAATTTTTTGTATTTGGGAATAATATCTGAAGCCATGACAATTGAACAGTACATATGACACGCCCTTAAACCTATAAATGATTGAAAAGTGTATGTTGTATTCGTAATTTTTCCAGACGGTCTACCTTGCCTTTTCTTTCTAAACAGATTACAATGAAATTAAGTTAATATACTAGGTTTGAGCGATTGAGAGACCATTAAAAACATATGTACAGTTGTACATGTGCTTTTAATGGTCTCTTTTTTCGCTTTAAATAAGGAGGAAATTCATTATGAGCACAGCTTCAGCAATACAACGTCAACAAACGATTGAAGAATTACAAAGTAAAGAATACGATTTATTGGTGATTGGTGGTGGGATTACAGGTTGTGGTATCGCACTTGATGCAATTGCTCGTGGACTATCTGTAGCGTTAGTTGAAATGCAAGACTTCGCCGCTGGTACTTCAAGTCGTTCGACAAAATTAGTGCACGGTGGACTTCGCTATTTAAAACAATTTGAAATAAAAGAGGTTGCAGATTTAGGAAAAGAGCGTGCGATCGTTTATGAAAATGGACCGCATGTAACAACTCCTGTTTGGATGCTACTGCCATTTCATAAAGGAGGCACATTTGGTAAATTCTCAACGAATATAGGCTTACGTGTCTATGATTTTTTAGCAGGGGTTAAACGTTCTGAACGTCGATATATGTTAAATGCTACAAAAACAATGGAAAAAGAACCTTTGGTCAAAGGTGAGGACTTACGCGGCGGTGGTGTATATGTAGAATATCGTACAGATGATGCACGTCTGACAGTCGAAGTTGCCAAAGCTGCCATCGAAAAAGGCGCTACACTCATTAATTATACAAAGGCAGAAAACTTTTTATACAATGACCAAAAGAAAATTAATGGTATTGTAGCACAAGATTTGATTGCCCATAATACGTTTAATATTCGTGCAAAAAAAGTTGTGAATGCTGCAGGCCCATGGGTAGATGAGGTTCGTAATATTGAAGGGGAACAAAATGGCAAGCACTTAATTTTATCAAAAGGTGTGCACATCGTTTTTGATGAATCTAAATTCCCATTACGTCAAGCAGTCTATTTTGATACCCCTGATGGCCGTATGGTGTTTGCGATTCCTCGAAATGGGAAAACATATGTTGGAACGACAGATACATTTTACGAAGGCGATGCCAAGGAAATGAATATCCAACAAGAAGATCGTGATTATATAATGAAGGCAATTCATTACATGTTTCCAAAAGTTAACGTCACTGATGCAGATATCGAATCAAGCTGGGCAGGCGTTCGTCCATTAATTCATGAGGAAGGTAAAAATCCATCTGAAATTTCTCGTAAGGATGAAGTGTGGGAATCTGCTTCGGGACTTGTGACAATCGCTGGCGGTAAATTAACAGGTTATCGTAAAATGGCTGAAACGGTTTTAAATATGATTGCGCTAGATTTAGAACAACGATTTGGCATTGCATCAAAACCATGTTATACAAAGAATATTCATATTTCTGGTGGAGATGTTGGGGGCTCCCAAAACTTACAAGCCTTCGTGTCAAAACGAACAAAAATGGGTGTTGATATCGGATTATCAGAAGAGGAAGCAAAACATTTAGCACATCATTATGGTTCTAATGTGGATACTGTTTTTGAATATGCTAAAGAAGAACATCCTGTTTTACCACAAGGGCTATATGCTCAGCTACAGTACGGTATTCATCATGAAATGGTTGTTCATCCAAACGACTTTATGATTCGTCGTACAGCGTATATGTTCTTTAATATCGCCCTTGTAATACAATATAAAGAAGCGATATTAGATGAAATGGCAAAACAATTACAATGGTCTACTGAACAACGTACGCAATATGAAAAAGATTTAAATTTAGAAATAACAAGAGCTACAACTGCATTATAATAAAAAGGAAGGTCGTCTTAATGGCGGCCTGACTTTTTGAATAAAGGGGAAATCAAATGAATTTCAATGATCAACAAATTATTCCCGCAGCACGAACAGTAAAGCAATTTGATGAAATATTAAATAGTCGATTCGAATACATTGTTCTATTAGAAGTGCATATTAGTTTGCTCATGTCCATAAAACGAGAAGCAGATCGTAACGGTAAAAAATTAATTATTCATGCAGATTTAATTCATGGCTTAAAAACGGATAACTTTGCAGCAGATTTTTTATGTAATGATATCCGTCCAGCAGGTATAATTTCCACTCGATCTAATATGTTAATAAAAGCAAAATCTCGTGGGATTATTGCCATTCAGCGCGTCTTTTTAATTGATACGATTGCACTTGAAAAAAGCTTTTCAATGATTGAGTCAGCAAAGCCTGATTATATTGAATTATTACCAGGCATCATTCCTTCAATGATTTCAGAAGTACACCAGCGAACAAAAATTCCAGTTATTACAGGTGGACTAGTTCGCACTGTTGAAAGCATAGAGGAAGCGTTATCGGCTGGAGCAATAGCGATTACAACATCAAATAAGAATTTGTGGGAAAATTTCCAAAAATATCGTTGACTATGTATATTATTTTCTCTACAATGTACATAAGTTAAAAAGCGCGTGGTTAGGAAAAGGAACCCACATTTATTCATCTGCATTACAACATGCAGTTTGTTTAAGTGTGGGTTTATTTTTTTACTAAGTGCAATATTACAAAGGGGGGCTTTTTGTATGTCAACATTTACAGCTGAACTTGTCGGCACGATGATTCTTATTTTATTCGGTGGTGGCGTTGTTGCAGGTGTATCACTGCACAAATCGAAAGGTTTTGGCGGTGGATGGGTAGTGATTACATTCGCTTGGGGTCTAGGTGTGGCGATGGCTGCATATGCTGTTGGTGGTATTAGTGGGGCTCATTTAAATCCTGCTTTAACGATCGCGCTTGCTACAATCGGTAATTTCCCGTGGGAAGACGTACCTACTTACATTGCTGCACAATTGATTGGTGCATTTTTAGGTGGGGTACTCGTTTATTTTATGTATTTACCACATTGGAAAGGTACGAAAGATCCGGAAGCGAAACTGGCTGTATTTTCTACGATGCCTGCTATTAAACATCCATTATCAAATTTAATCTCAGAAATGATTGGTACATTTATACTTGTTTTAGGTATTCTAGCATTAGGAACAAATACAATTACGGATGGTTTAAATCCATTTCTAGTTGGTATGCTAATTGTAGTCATTGGGATGGCATTAGGGGGTCCTACTGGTTATGCAATTAACCCTGCACGTGACCTAGGTCCACGTATTGCTCACTTCTTCTTACCAATCCCAGGTAAACGTGACTCAGGGTGGTCATATGCATGGATTCCAGTTGTAGGTCCAATTATTGGTGGTACATTTGGTGCCCTATTTTTCCAACAAATTTTTGAAGGGGAAAATAGTATCGCATTTTGGGTATTTGCTATTATCGTAGTTATTATTTTTATCAGTGCTCAAATGACAGTGAACAATGTTAAAAGTGAAGAGTAAATCAATTATGCCTCGGCATAATTGTAGCTGTCGCATCGCTTTCACACAGAAACAATGAGTCTGGAATCGGCTTTGTGCTTGCACAAAGAAGACGCTGAAAGAAATTAAAAAATTATTGGAGGTATGACCGATGTCAGAAAAAAAATATATTTTAGCTTTGGACCAAGGTACAACAAGCTCACGTGCTATTTTGTTTGATGAAAAAGGGAGCATTCTCCACGTTGCACAACAAGAATTCCCGCAATATTTCCCACAATCAGGATGGGTTGAACATCATGCAGAAGAAATTTGGTCTTCTATTCTTTCTTGTATCGCTACAGTGCTTTCTGCAAAAAATATTGAATCACATCAAATTGCTGGGATCGGTATTACAAACCAACGCGAAACTACTGTTGTTTGGGATAAACATTCGGGGAAACCAATTTATAATGCGATTGTCTGGCAATCACGTCAAACGAACGCTATTTGTGAGGAATTGAAAGAAAACGGTTACAATAATTTATTCCGTGATAAAACAGGTTTATTAATCGATGCATACTTCTCAGGTACAAAAGTAAAATGGATTTTAGACAATGTTGAAGGTGCTCGTGAAAAAGCAGAAGCAGGCGATTTATTATTCGGTACGATTGATACGTGGTTAATATGGAAGTTAACAGGTGGTAAAGTCCATGTAACAGATTATTCAAATGCTTCTCGTACGTTAATGTACAATATTTATGATTTAAAATGGGATGAAGAAATATTAGACATTTTAGGCGTTCCAGCTTCTATGCTTCCTGAGGTTCGTCCTTCTTCAGAAGTGTATGGATATACGGAGGAAGCGCTGTTCTTTGGTTCTGCTGTTCCAATTGCAGGGGCTGCGGGTGATCAACAAGCTGCTCTATTCGGTCAGGCTTGCTTTGAAGAAGGTATGGTTAAAAACACTTACGGTACGGGCTGCTTTATGTTGATGAATACTGGTGAAAAGGCAGTAAAATCAGAGAATGGTTTATTAACTACGCTTGCATGGGGTTTAAATGGTAAGGTTACTTACGCTTTAGAAGGAAGTATTTTCGTAGCTGGTTCTGCTATTCAATGGTTACGCGACGGCTTACGAATGTTCCGTTCTGCTTCAGAATCTGAGCAATATGCTGCGCGTGTAGAGTCGGCTGACGGCGTTTATGTAGTTCCTGCATTCGTTGGTCTAGGTACACCTTATTGGGATTCAGATGTACGAGGTGCAGTCTTCGGTTTAACGCGCGGTACTTCTAAAGAACATTTTGTACGTGCAACATTAGAATCGTTAGCGTATCAAACAAAAGACGTACTTGGTGCAATGGAAGCGGATGCCAATATTCCACTAACGAAATTACGTGTAGATGGTGGTGCAGTTGCAAACAATTTCTTAATGCAATTCCAATCAGATTTATTAAACGTTCCTGTTGATCGTCCGGTCATTAACGAAACAACAGCTTTAGGTGCTGCGTATTTAGCGGGCTTAGCAGTTGGCTTCTGGAAATCACCAGATGAAATTAGTGAGTATTGGAATTTAGATCGCCAATTCACACCTAATATGGATGACTCACATCGTGAAGAAATCTATGCAGGCTGGAAAAAAGCTGTAGCAGCTGCTCAAGCATTTAAATAATAGTAGTAACTAGTGAAGATAGCTAAATAGTGATGAAAAAAACCTTGATAGGCAAATTTGAAGCGGATCCGGTTGTTAGACAAAAATCTAACTGGGGTCACTTCAGTTGCCAATCAAGGTTTTGTTTTAGATAAACGATTTAGAGTTGCATTATGAAATGAATTTGGTTAGAGCCAGTTGTTCGCGATTTAACGATTACGGTAATTTTTTAGACTTATTATACCCAATGTCAGAAATGAAATCTCAGAAATATCCCACTTCCAAAAGGTCCAATTTGAGATTTGAAAAAAGTCTGATACATTGCATAGATACATATAAGCAATATCGATGATCCTGACATAATTAAAAACCAAGGTTTCTTCATATCTCACCACTCAAACTTCGTTTTGGATAAATTAAATCTTTAAATTAGGCCGTTTTCTAAAAGAGTGTTGCTATTCAACTAACGGTGCAGTTTAGTTCAATAAGCAGTAATGGATTCTGTATATTTTAAATGGTAAAATTAATTAAAATTGGAACTGATGTTCATTTCGTTCGTCCTTATAGTAATTGTAGAAATTAAGGAGGCGGTAAACAATGCTCAGAAAAAAAGGGATATTATCAACATTATTTTCAGTAGTAGGACTTATTTGTGTAGCGTGTTTTTATTACTTTCAACTTAATACTGCTTGGCTATTCTTCGTTGGGGCTATTATGTTCGTCATAGGAATAATATTTAGTGTTCAGAGCTTTAAAAAAAGAGAAAAAGGATTTTGGAAGTATTCCCCTATGATTGTTTTTGGGATTTATGTCATTGGCGTTTCATTGTCAATCGTACTACTTGTGTTTATGGGCGAAACTTGAACTACTCACACTTATAGAAGTGGGAGTTTTCTGTCGGAAAATGATAAAAGGTTATATTATTTTTTTAATTTTCCTCTTAAACTAATGGGGTGCTTTAGTGAAAAGTATAGAAAAGATTAGAAAGTTTTCTATTTTTGAGAGAAAGGCAAGCAACGGGATTACCATGGTAATCCCCGAAAACGCTGTTTTTGGCTTGGTAGGAGATTCCTACGACCTTTACAAATATTTAGCTTTTATTTTCCAAAATAAGCAGCTATATTTGTTGTCGCTTCGCTCGAGTTTTAAATTAAAAAACAGGAAAGAATTGTTACCAAACGGCGCTTTGGGAACTAATGTTATACTTAAAAGTGTTTCGTGATATTAAAGTTGTTTAATTCATAAAGTCATTTGAAATTACAATGTATTAAGTTGTTCCGCAAACGGGTCATTTAACGGAGTAAGGATTATTTTACTCATGATCGAGATTGGAGAGGGCAGGTGGTTTAATTGTTTAAGGCAGCAGTATACTTGGTACACGGATTGATATTCATATTAGTAACTCTTATTGGTTTAGGCCCAGCATTTAGCGTTGCTGCACCAGACCCAGATCAAACTTATGGGGTTTGGGTTTCAATGATTGTGATTTTTAATATTCTTGTGTTGGTATCTGCTTTTGTACAGTTAAGGATAAAAAAAGTTTGGGTGTTTTTAATATCCACAATAGGCTTGATTGTTCTTTTTATTCTGACTTTACAATACATATACCCTAACGTTTTGGATTTGTTTTAGAATGAATAAGGTAACAAATGTTTAATTAACGGGCCGCGATTGTTGAATATGTTTAACTTTTCTTTTTCAACTAATGGAGGATTTAGTGCAACCAGGATTTATAACGTATACATAACTAAACCTAATAACGTTTCCAAATGGAAGTTTGGGCACACATTAAAAAGTCATGAATGTTGTTAAATCAACGTTTTGGGCTTTTTGTATGAACATTAATTATGCAGCATTTTATGGAAAGGTATATAAACATAGCTACAATAAGACTTTTCAAAAATTTGCAGAAAATTCTACAGATATGCTATATGAATAAAAACGTGCATATATAGACAATATATAACGCTGTAAATCATTATTTTTTAATCGGTACTTCAATTTAAACTAACAAGAACTTTAGTTGAAGAAGCGTCGCTGTTATTATTGAACTAACGGAGAAGGTTAGTTCAATAATGGGAGTTTTGTTTTTTTTTTTTTTTTTTTAAAATGGAAATTCTATTACTTTTAAGCGTAATAAGGTAAAGGAATAGATTAGTTCAATTAAAATTTAGGAGGGGATGAAAATGAGTATCTTTAAAAAAAAGGATTTAAAAGGCATTTTATGGCTTTTCGTTATCGCTTTATTTGGAGTGTCTTTTATAACGCATACCTATAGTTATTTCAATACTAAAGAAATAAATTTACTCATCACTGGCTGTTATGAAAATGGTGGAGAAGTCATATTAGAAATTCGTAATAATCTCACAAGTAATTATTCTTTTGAGTGTAAGCCGAAATAGATTTAATTGTAAATATTCATAGTAACGGAGGAACTTAATTTAATTGAGTTCCTCCATTTCTTATTAAACTAACGGGTGCAAGAGTTAAACAAGATGTTGCTGCGGTAGCATCTTTTTTCTTATTGAGCTAACGGGGCAGGGTAGTTGAATAAGAAATCTGTTGACAATAATTACAATTTTAGATAAAGTATTGAAAAATTCTAAATATATCAAGCGTTGATGAGAAGTAATTAAGAGTTGATTATTTACAGAGAGCTCCTATTTTCTGAAAAGGAGTAATAGTGATAAATCTTAATAAAAAAGACTCTGAGTATCTTACCAATCTAATGAAAAATCAGGGATTGTGAGACGGGTTCAAAGATAGGATATGAACGTACCTGAAGAGGTTGATATGTTGACATATCAACAAACTGAGGTGGTACCACGAAGTTATAACTCTCGTCCTCAAGACGAATGTCTTGGGAGGGATAGTTTTTATATAATTTTTTAGTAATCAAAAATTTAAAAGGGGAAAATGAAATGCATAATCCTTTACTATTAGATATCCCAACACAATTAACAACGGAAAGATTAATTCTTCGTGCTCCAAATCATTCTGGAGATGGAAATATTGTTAACCAAGCAATTAGAGATTCCTTCACTGAATTAAAAGCGTGGATGCCCTTTGCTCAAGAAATTCCTAGTATTGAAGAAACAGAGATTAACCTAAGAAATGCTCATATCAACTTTTTAAAAAGAGAAAGCTTTCGTTTTCTTATCTTTCATAAAAATACTGATGAATTTATTGGAGCAGCGAGCTTTCAGGGGATTGATTGGAATATTCCCAAATGTGAAATTGGATACTGGATTAATTCAACTTTTAGTGGCAATGGGTATATGACAGAAGCTATAAATGAGTTAATTAATTTCGGATTAAATCAAATCATATTTAGAAGAATTGAAATTAGGTGTGAATCAACAAATTATAAGAGTCGTTCCATCCCTGAAAAACTCGGATTTAAGTTAGAAGGAATACTAAGGAATGAGGATTTGTCAGCAGATGGATGTCGATTAACAGACACTTGCATTTATTCAATAATAAAATAACTTTGTGAATAAGTTCACTTAAACTATCGGGGGCATTACTTTAATTAGGAGTAGCCTTTTTCTTATTGTACTAACGGGGTAGGATAGTCGAAGAAGGAATTATCAATTCTTAGGAGAACTAATATATTTATTGGGAAAATTAGTAAGATTGTTTTTCGATTGTGCTAACGGAGCAAGTTAGTGAAAGAAGGACTTAGAATATTGTTGCGATATGGTCGCAAAGCAATGGGGGGAGTAGTATGTTTATAGTTAGAACAGCTATTTTATGGATTATTATATCAACTATCATTAATGCATATTTAATGACATTACCCATACCTGTTTTACGAAAAAGAGATTATCCGACTAACTTTCTAATTAAACGAAATAATAGGATAGATATACAAAACAAAAGGGAATGTGCAGCATTTTCAACATCATATGTGTTGCGTCATTTTGGAATGGAGGCCGATGGTGAAGAGTTATATACTAATTTCCCTAGTAAAATGAGATCAGGCAATGTATATCCAAAGGGAATCCGTACGGTGTTAAGAAAAAAGGGATTTAAAACAAGCTATTATAAAGGAAATGTAAATACATTAAAGTCCGAAGTTAGTAAAGGAACTCCCGTAATTGTTTTTATTAAAGTACATAAGAATCGTAATAATTTGCATTTTGTCCCTGTCGTAGGGTATGACAAAGAGCATGTCTACCTTTCAGAATCATTAAGGCAACTGGTGAATTGTAATGATGATAACAATGGCTATAATCGAAAAGTTCCTATTGATGAATTTAAGAAATTGTGGAATGTAAAAAATATTAATATGCTTCTTTATAGCAATACTTACATAACCGTAGACGCCATACAGAGCTAATATAGAGAATAAGAAAAGACTTATTATTATAAAGTGAAATGATTTCATATTTTTCTCTCCTCTTTTAATTAAAATGCTATATTACCTTCACTACATTTACAAATTAACTTCAAATCACTTTTTGTCGTAAATTAAGAAAAAATTGATAAAGTTCTTCTATAGCAACGCCTTGAAGCATGTTTATTCCAGACAAACATATAGTGTTATTGAGAATGATGAGTATTGGAATGAAAGGGGATTGCGTGGATAAATCTAAGTCGAATCAGCGCAAAGATTTGGAGGAGAATGCAAAGGATCAGCAGTTAGAGCAGTTTCGTGTCGATAATGAAGGGCAAAAGATGACGACGAATCAGGGGCTAAAAGTTTCGAATGATGAGAATTCGTTGAAGGCTGGAGTTCGTGGGCCAACTATTATGGAGGATTTTCACTTTCGAGAGAAAATAACGCATTTTGATCATGAACGTATTCCTGAGCGTGTTGTACATGCTCGGGGCTTTGCAGCACATGGAGAGTTTGAATTGTATGAATCGATGGGGGAATATACGAAAGCAAGCTTTTTACAGGACCCTAATAAGAAAACACCTGTATTTGTCAGATTTTCAACTGTAGTTGGAAGCTTAGGTTCGATGGATACTGCACGTGATGTTCGTGGTTTTGCGACGAAATTTTACACGGATGAGGGCAATTATGATTTAGTTGGTAATAATATACCGGTCTTTTTTATTCAGGATGCCATTAAGTTTCCTGATTTAATTCATGCGGTAAAGCCTGAACCTCACAATGAAATGCCACAAGCAGCCTCAGCTCACGATACATTTTGGGATTTTGTGGCAAATAATCAGGAAATTGCGCATATGATTATGTGGCATATGTCTGATCGAGCAATACCTAGAAGTTTTCGCATGATGGAAGGGTTTGGTGTTCATGCTTTTCGTTTCGTCAATGATAAAGGAAAATCGAGGTTTGTAAAATTTCATTGGAAGCCTGTGTTAGGTGTTCATTCACTCATTTGGGATGAAGCGCAAATCATTGCTGGAAAGGATCCAGATTTTCAGCGACGTGATTTATGGGAATCAATTGAGATAGGTAATTATCCAGAATATGAGCTCGGTGTACAAATGCTTGAGCCAGAGGACGAATTTAAATTTGATTTTGATATTTTGGATGCAACAAAGCTATGGCCTGAGGAGATAGTGCCAGTTAAAAAGATTGGGAAAATGACCTTGAATCGTAATGTGGATAATGTTTTTGCTGAAACAGAGCAAGTCGCCTTCCACCCTGGAAATGTTGTACCAGGGATAGATTTCACAAATGATCCACTTTTGCAGGGGCGGCTATTTTCTTATTTAGATACACAGTTAATACGTCTAGGGGGACCAAACTTTTCTGAAATACCGATTAACCGATCCATTTGTCCATTTCATAACAATCAGCGCAATGGCTTTAGTCGTCAAACTATTAATATAGGAAAAGTGAGCTATCATAAAAATTCCTTGGCCAATAATACACCATCAACTTCAACGGCAAGGGAAGGTGGCTTTGTCCATTATGAAGAAAAGGTAGAAGGACGAATCACACGAGCACGTAGTAAATCGTTTGATGATCATTTCTCACAGGCAAGGTTGTTTTGGAATAGTATGTCACCTCCTGAAAAACAGCATATCATTGATGCCTTTAGTTTTGAGGTAGGAAAGGTGAAAAGTAAGTCCGTTCGCCAACAGGTTGTCGATATGTTCGTCCGTGTTGATAAAGCAATGGCAACAACTGTGGCCGATAATGTTGGTGTTAATCGTCCAAAAGGAGAGCAAATAAATGTCACGTTATCATCACCTGCACTTAGTCAAGCAAATACTATAAAAATGCCCCAAACACTTAAAGTAGGCGTGCTAATAGGTGATGGATTTGATGCAAATGAAGTTGGAGAAATACTAAAATATTTAACAAGACAGGGAGTTCGATACAGTATTATTTCTGACAGATTAGGGGTTGTTACTAGTAGTGACGGTGTACAGCTAACAGCAAGTGACACATTTATTACTACGGATGCGGTACTATTTGACTCGTTATATGTTGTAGGCGTAAGAGCAAAAAATCAGGCAAAGTTTAATTCACATATTGTAAATTATATCAATGAAGCGTATAGACATTACAAACCGATTGGAATAGCTACATCAGGAACGACATTTTTTAATATGTCTAATGCCAATGTAGGGCCAGGAATGGTGCTAGCAACTGGCGACAAAGATTTCGCTAAAAAATTTGTGAAAGCAATAGCTCAACAACGCTTTTGGGAACGGAATATTTATTAACTAACGTTGTTTTGCAGTATATACCCGCGGAAGCAGGAGAATACCCGGGGGCAGAGCAAATACCCGTGAAGCAGGAGAATCCTCGCGGGAGCCGAGAGAATCCCCGCGTGCCGAGAGAATACTCGCGGGAGCGGAGAGAATACTCGCGGAAGCAGAGAGAATACTCGCGGGAGCTGAGAGAATACTCGCGGAAGCAGAGAGAATACTCGCGGAAGCAGAGAGAATACTCGCGGAAGCAGAGCGAATACTCGCGGAAGCGGAGCGAATACTCGCGGAAGCGGAGCGAATACTCGCAGAAGCAGAGCGAATACTCGCGGAAGCGGAGTGAATCCCCGGGAGAGTACTCGCGAAAGAGTCAAGTCCTTAATATTGTGTAAAATTTTATACAAAGTTTTCAACTCTGATCCTTATCTAAACATCAGATTGGTGAAATAAATTGGGCTAACT
>NZ_JBIWFQ010000056.1:0-9816 GCF_044763105.1 Lysinibacillus sp. NPDC096212
ACCCGTTCCCATACCGAACACGGAAGTTAAGCTCTTTAGCGCCGATGGTAGTTGGGGGCTTCCCCCTGTGAGAGTAGGACGTCGCTAGGCACTTAGAAAAGTCGAGGATTTATTCCTCGGCTTTTTTTTCTGTGAAAATAAATAACCCCTTGGCCTATGAATATTCTAAAAATAGATAGAGAATCGGTATGGAGTTTTAAAAGCCAACGGAAAAGCAAAGGTATCTGTTGTTTAGGGCAATTTCGATTAAATCTTTTTTGGTTAGATTAAATTATTCGCGATTCTTTGTATGGGTATAGCATGAATTAAATAAATCCAAAGCATTCGATGTGATAGCGCAACGAATGCTTTTTTCTTGCCTCTTCTAGTTGCGATTGTCCTGTGCTTTTCTAATGCATGTTTTTGATTCCAAGATTGATGAATAAGGAAACGTTGATATTCCGTGAGTATTTCGAATAACGAATCGGTAATCATCTGTTTTTTAGACATCATTCTTCCATGTCCATATCCATTTTATTAGCGAATATTCAACTGCTGGGACAAAGCTCGCTTTTCAATTAATCCATGGCGCAGTAGTTTCGTAATCCATTTCGCATGAGAAACATCTGTTTTCCTTAAAGAGGTAGTCTTAAGTGAACAGCACTCAATCCAATCTCAAAAAATAAAGTTGAAAATAATAATCATAACAATCCAAAGAAGCTTTTATCAAAACATGTTCAAAAGTAAGCAAAGATTGATTTGCATATTTCCCCAGAAAGTTTTACCCTTCAATAGCAGCAACCATTAAGAAAAGATTTCCGATAAAAGGATGTCCTTTTTTGCTTTTTATAATTTTATATAAAGAGTTAAAAATGATTCTTGATGATTCGACTGTTGCAAGTAATACAGAGTAGTACTAGCATTAACTCTAGGGTTATGCCATACACAAAATCCAAATAGTGCTAGCTTCTATAGGTGGTAAGATGAATGCTGGTTTATTCGCTGAAATAGAGGAACTCTGTCTAAGAACGCCACGTCCTGTGGTAATGATTGAGTGACCAACATCATGTTGTTGCTGTCGCTTCGCTTTCGCAAAGACAAAAACACGTTGCTGACAAGCTGTGGTGTGTCAACACTAAACTGGACAAAGATTATAAGGGCTGTTGCTTGAATTCCACTGGTGTTAAATAGCTTAGAGTTCCGTGAATACGAATATTGTTGATCCAATGAACATAATCATCAAGTTCAAGAGCGAGCTGTTCAAGAGAAGTGAAATGAGCTCCATTAGCGAATTCCGTTTTAAATACTTTAAACATCGCTTCAGCCACGGCATTATCATAAGGACATCCTTTCATACTCAATGAACGCTGGATATCGAATATTTCAAGTGCCTCACAAATAAGCTTGTTAAGTGAACTGGAATTAGTTTTTTATGATATTGGTTTGGATTATAAAAAGACAACACCATTGCAAAAGCTGTGGGCTGTTTGAATGAAGTAAAGGATGAGGATCAATGACTCACACAACGATTTTGTAGGGGTTTCATCAATAAATTAGGGTCAAAGTCTTTTGGTAAAGCTAAGTATTTTTTGATACTTTCATAAGTTAAGATATTTGATTGATTATGGAGGGGTTTAGAAAAATGAAACAGGAACAACAAAAACATCCAACCCCATGGCGTCCTAGGGGTTTTATTCAGTTACTAACAATCATTGCAGTAATTGCATTTTTTTTCATTAGCATTATGACATACTATATTTGGAATCCAGGCGGTTTTCCTAATATAATGAGTGCCCTTGGAGCAGGTGCATTGATAATACCTACGCTTCTATTAAGTATAACTGTTGTGATCATAATTTTATTAGTATTAGCTGTCTGGAGGAAAGCTTTAATAGCTCGGACAATTTTGATTCCTCTAGTTTTATTATTAAGTTTTTTAACTGTAGAGCCAATTATTGAAATGTTACATTACGCTAAAAACGAGAGTGTTTCCGTTTCGCTTCGTTCTCATTTTTTCGGTAAGACAGAAATCACATCAAAATTCACACAGGACGTTGTATACATGACAACCTCTGATGGTGTGGAATTAAAGCTTGATGTGTGGCCAGCCAATGAAGACTCAAAAAAACCACTTCATCCTGCTATTGTACAAGTGCATGGAGGTGGATGGGTTGAGGGGGATAAAAATAGAGCACCTCATTGGAATCAATGGTTAAGTGAATTAGGATATACTGTGTTTGATATACAATATCGTATGCCACCTCATGCAGGATGGAAAGATGAAGTAGCTGATGTAAAATCAGCAATAGGATGGGTGGCAGAACATGCGGATGCTTACAAAATTGATCCTGAAAAAATAAACGTAATGGGACGGTCAGCAGGTGGAAATCTGGCTATGTTAGCTGCCTATAGTATGGGGGATACAAAATTGCCTCCTTCAACAAATGTACCGTCAGTAACTATTAACTCTGTGATTAATATATACGGTCCGTCTGATATGGAGAAAGTTTATAAGAATAGTCCAAGTCCTGACTATGTGCAAGATGTTATGAAGAAATATATTGGAGGTACACCTTCACAATTCCCTGATCGTTATAAAATACTTTCTCCGATCAGTTATATTCAAAGCAAGACACCTCCTACTATTACACTTTTAGGAACGAGTGACCGAATTTTTCTAGAAGAACAGGCTGAAATTTTGGACAGGAAGCTAATAGAAAATAACGTTCCCCATGAACTTTATCTTATTCCAAAAGTCGATCATGCTTTTGATGCAGTATCAAATAGTTTGAGCACTCAATTTACTTATGAAAAAGTAAAGGCTTTTCTTCAAAAGCATAATTAGTAAACATAAGTATTTTTAGGGGAAATACGATCTTCTTTAGTGGGGGAACGTCGTTTTTCTTTTTCATAGAAAAGTATATGGACAAGAACTTCCGGACAGTTTATTTTTTTGACAGAGATTGTCTGGACATTCTTGTCCTTTTTATACAAAGTCTAAAAGTTCTTGTCTTTATTTTTGGACAAGAACCTTTAGACAAATTACTAAAGATTACTTATCTAATACCATTTTGAGTGTCCAGAAGTTCTTGTCCACGTACCAAAGAGATCAGAGTCTAAACTTTGAAGACACAAAAGTTTTAATTTTCCTTTGAAGTTAAACTGAGGTGATTCGGGTGTAGCTTTATAAAAAATTTGATAATTTATGTGCCGAAAACCCTGATATGCCCCAGAAATCTATTTTTATAAAAAAGATTGATTTAAACGATAAAAACTTGCTCCTTTAGACATAAAAACACCCCTTTAGATAACTAAAATCTAAAGGGGTAAAATGGTATGACTTTATTTCAATCTACATTTTATTTCAATGCCATATAAGTATATCCTGCCTTGCTTTCAAACATTAAAGAAGCTTTAACTCTTGTAGATGAACTTGAACTACCATCAGGATTTAAATAACTAATATCTCCATTACTGTAATAACCATTAATCACTGTCCAATGATAAGGATCTTCAGAACTTAGGTATGTTAACATCGCTAAAGGATACTTTTTGTCAATAGCGTTGGCTACATTTGCATAAGTTGGCGGTTCTACACCACTAGCATGACCTCTTGATTTCCCTACCCATAAATTTTTATCTAAATTTAAATGTGTTTGAAGACCATTATGGAGCGAATACTGGTTTGTTCCTATGAAGGAAGAGTTCATCATATAATATAACTGGTTAATTAAACTTGCATTGCCACCATAATAAGAAGAAGCTCTTACATTATAACCTAAACTTTTATAATAATTAGTAATCATTGCGCCAGCAGTTGGTCCACACGAACTATTCGGATTCACAACGCCAGACATTCTTTGATAAAGTCTAACTACTGGTAAAGGTTCATCTGAAGATAATGTAGAAAATGCGTTTTCCTCTAAGCCAACCAATTCTACTTTTTCCACATCACTGCCATTATACATATTTTCAACTTTTTCTTGTTGAATTGAAGCTGAATAAATATCCACTCCAAATGTTAGACTCTCTATATGTTGTATATAATCCTCATCAACTTCCCCTTGTTTGTTCAAAGTATCAATAGCTTGGTCTTTTAATTTTTCAAATTCCTGGCTTAATTGAGATGAATTAGAGGCAAAAATTAATTCACCTAGTGGTTCATAATATGCTTTCATATCTAAATTTTCTTTGATGCTCTCACCATAACGACTATCGATTCCATTTTCAAAATTCCCTGATTCTAGCAATGTCCCTAATTCTTCTTTAGCTGAAACAATTGCGAAGCCTGTTAACTCTCCTTTATTCATAATGTGATAATAATACGCAATAACACTATCATCTGAGTGATACAATTCTCGGATAAATGATAATTCAATTTCAGGTGATTCTTCATAAATAGTTACCAATTCATTTTTGGCTTGTCTTTCCAATTCTGGATTAACTATAACATTCTCACTTGCTGACGCTTCACTAATACCAAAACTACAGAAACTCATGAAACTCATGAAACTCATGAAACTCATTAAAAGGACAAATTTCTTCATATTCCACCTCTTTTTTCAGATTAGATAACGTCATTTATCACCTATATTTTACATTTTTTATATTTTTTGTGAATAGTTAAAAGGTGCTGATTGATTATAATATTATTTACTCATATTTTTTTAAAAAAAGACAATTATAAATTTATACACTATAATAGTGAATATATTCTCTTTTATTCGGTTATTTCATCCTTTTTCTTATTATTGTGTAATGCAAAATTAAAATACAGAGTTTTGCAATGAGTTCGATCGAAAATTGCAAGCTAAAAGTACATAGACATTTAGACCCAGATTTGACATGGAGTGGTGCGCATAGTAGCCTCTCGTTGGCAGAGCCAGTGTATTGATACAACTGGCTTCTTGGCTCTAGGAGTATGCGCACAGAGGCTCTATGTCAAATCGTTTTGGCCCTATGTAAATACCATTTCAAAACTCTGCACAAAATCTTTGCAATTCACTGCACTATTTTTTTGTAAAATACAATTATAGTAAATTAATTAAATCTATGAGGTGAGTAATTATGAAAAAAGTAGTTTTTCCATTAACAGTCGTATTTACTTTTATTCTTACAGTTGTAGCTATGATATTGACAAAAAAGTATAGTCTTAATTTTAAAGAAAGTGTAGATCCAGGAGGAAATGGAAATGCTGCCTTATTTTTTATTTTTATCTTTTCTCCATTCATTTTGTACTTCTTTATATCTATGACTATTATTTTTAATAGTATTTATATGAAATCTGGTATCAATAAGTATTTATTCAGATATTCATCTATATTTTTATTTTTTATTTTTTATTTTATTAACTGTTACAGTCGTTAGAATTTTAAATTTCCATAGTAATATAAAAGATAATTATGATTACGAATTAAATTACCTAAACACTTTTTCAAATCATTTATTTTTTAATTGGTATACATTGCTCTTAATATTATGTTTATCTGCTATTATTTCAACTTTTTATAAAAAAAAGCCTAGAATATAATATACACTTCAATTATTCATGTATCTCATTACTTAATAGAAATTCAAGCTGCCTATTCGTTTTAATACCTTTTAGACGTGTGGACTTACCTGACGATGATACATCTTGGATTTTTAGCCAAGGTTTATACTCCGAACCCAATACCAGTGCCTCGACCTTCTTTAATCCATTTCTTAGCTTGCGATGTTCTCGCTCTTTTAGACATAAAAACACCCATTTAGACCAATAATCTAAAGGGGTGTTTCGTCGCAACTTTATTTCAATTCTACATCAGGTATCACTCCATCATGTTTTTGTATTTAAGCAAGGATGTTCAGTTTGGATTTTTGTGTCTATAGAAACAAAAAGTTTTAGACTCTGATGTCCAAATAGAAGACACGAAAGTCTAAACTATATCATTAAGAATGTTGATATTATTGAATTTATTTAGTATAGACTTTGCTTCCTTTTACAAGAAAAGTGTAGACAAAATGCGTCTGCTCTTTTTTATGTTTATTCGGCGGTAGGCGATGGGTCATGAACGTATCGATATATTGGGTTAACTATTCTTTTTATCATAAATTTGTAACTATCTTCATATAGTATTAGTAAGCCTATGAAAGGAGTCGTTATCATGCGCATGCCGGCACTACCTAAAAAGAAGTCTCCTCAAAGGGAAGCACCAAGGTCATGGTGGAAAGTTGTAAAAGCGTACTTATCCAGAGGGAGGTTTTACCGTTTACCACCTCGGAATCGATAAATAAGATTTAAATGTTCGATGAAAAAAAGTCGCTTTAATAGCGACTTTTTTATCTTCTTTCAGCTGGGTTTTGATTGTAGCGACAGCTACAAATGTTTTCTGTAGCGAAAGAGAAGCGGCAGCTACAATTACACCAAGGCGAAAATATTTATTATATTTGTTCATTTTCTAATAGAAATGTATTTTTTGTTGGGCCGATTAAATAAAGCTCATGCATGGCTCGAGTGAGTGCCACATAAAGTAGCTTGCGATCAACCTTCGTATCGTAGAAAGGTGTATCGAAGGCAGCTACGATCACAGCGTCAAATTCAAGGCCCTTTGCTAAATGACTCGGAACAACGAGCAATAATTCCTGATTGATGGACTCATTTTCAGTTAGGAGCTGCGAAGCAATATTTTTGTCCTTTAATGCTTGCTGCATTATTTTTGCCTCAGCAGTCGTTTTGCAAATTAAAGCAACGGAATGGTGTCCATTGCCTCGAATGGCTTCAAAAATTTCTTTAATTTGCAGGGCATCAAATGATTGAGCTTGTATATAGGTAGGGGCATTGCCATGACGCACTACTGGCTCTACTAATGGAAGCTGTTCATCCATTTGTGCTAAGACTTTATTCGCAACATCCATAATTTCAATGGTTGTTCGATAGCTTTTTTGCAGTGTTCTAAAGCTTGCTCGAGGAAATAGATTTTGGACAGGTTCCCAGGCAGTAAGGGAACGATAGCTGTGAATTCCTTGTGCTAAATCACCGACCATTGTAAACATATCTGTTTCAAGCCCAGTCTTTAAAGCAGCAAGCTGAAATAAACTATAGTCCTGTACTTCATCGATGAAAACGACTCGCATTTTCCATTCATCTGGAATGCCCTTTATACGAGCTTGTAAATAATAAAGTGCAGCTAAATCTTCAAGCACCCATTGTTCTTTAGCATGTGCTTGTAAAAATTGCTGTTGCTCAAGATAATGCCATTCTGGAGCAAGTTCTGCTAAAAGCTCAGCATTTGTTAGAAGAGAACGATAGAGAGTCTTGATGTTATGTTTAGAAAAGCGTCGCATATAAACAGTTGCGGTTGACTTTGCCTCTTTTTCAATAGCAGGAATGCGTTCATCACGTTCATCAATAAACTTCGTGACTACACGACGTCGTTTGTCATCATCACGAAATCCATCAAGTGCTCTGCCAAGTGCTTCATCATATTTTTTATGAAGTGTATTTAAAATAGCCTGTTTCTTTTGACGGACATGGCTTGCAAGTACTTTTTTAATATGTGCAAGTCGTTTTTCAATCGGCATATAAGAAAATTCATATAAAAATAGCTTCTTTAAATGAGAGGCACGCATAATGCAATATTTTTCAATGTAAACATCCTCAAATTGGTTGGCGATTTCCTGCTCGATTTTTTGAACATATCGTTCTATTACATCACGGTAATAAAGTGAGCCCTTCATTTCGGATATCCAAGAAGCTGCTTGTTGGGGTTCTCCTGCAACAAGAGATTCTAACTGCTCATTTGGGTTTTGAAGTTTCAATTTTAGCTTCGTCGCAGCTAGAACGTAATCGGTAAAGGTTGTTTGGCAAATTTTATCGACACCAAGCTCTGGTAAAACATCACCAATATAATCGATAAATAACTTATTCGGTGCTAAAATCATAAGCTGCTCAGGATTAAAATGCTCGCCCATCGTGTAGAGGAAGTAAGATATTCGGTGTAGGGCAATTGTTGTTTTTCCACTACCAGCAGCACCTTGTACGATAATCGGCTGACGAAGATGTGCTCGTATAATTTCATTTTGCTCCTTTTGAATAGTGGAGACGATTTCAGTCAAACGCACATCTGCTTTTCCAGCTAACGCTTCTTGCAGTAATTCATCGTTTGTTGTTAAATCAATATCCCGTAAATCGAGCAGTTCACCACCATTAATTTTATATTGGCGTTTGGCAAATAGATGTCCCTTATGGATTTCTCCACGAACATCATATTCCATATCCCCAAGGCGACCATCATAATAGACGTTTGCTACCGGTGAACGCCAATCGACTATTATAGGCTCATGGGTTTCTCGATGAAACAAAGACGTTTTTCCGATATAAAGAAATTCTTCAGGATCACCTGTCTTTTGAAAATGAATTCGGGCAAAGTATGGCTTTTTTCGAATAGCCTCTAAGCCTTCCTTTTGGTTTCGGGCCATTTCAAAGAAACGAGCATTTGCTAAGATATTATTATAGCCCAAACTTGAATCTAAATAATCAAGATCTGCCATCGACTTACGAATATTCTCCTGAGCAGATTGCAAACCTCTTTGTGATTCATTTAAAATTTGCTGCATGTAATTTTTAGTGTAAGCTAGCCGCTCCACTTCAGCCTGAAAATCTGGATGTTGTGCAGTCATTTTTTAGCACCTCCTAAGTACTTGCATTTTCAAGTAGATTCTCATACTACTATATATAATATTTACCATCAAGTGAAATTGTAATAGGCTTATTAAGGGAGAAGGAAAATCGAAATTTAATGGCCCGCCTGTTAACGAGTTGAGAGGTGGGCGAAATAGGAGGTTATCGAATTTGAATATTTTTGCCCATAGAGGCGTTTCGGCACATTACCCAGAAAACACTATGGCTGCTTTTATGGCCGCATCAAAGCTTCCGATTACAGGGATTGAACTAGATGTTCATTTAACAGCGGATAGGGAGTTAGTCGTTATTCATGATGAAACAATCGATCGTACATCTAATGGCTCTGGCTACGTAAAGGATTACACGCTACAAGAGCTCCGTGCATTTGATTATGGTTCATGGTTTTCTTCTAAATTTGAAGAGGAGAGAATCCCAACTCTAGGAGACGTTTTAGAGCTATTTGCAGGCACTAATCATCGTATTAATATTGAGCTCAAAACCGATATATTTCCATATAACGGGATAGAAGCACTTGTTATTAAGGAGGTAGCTGCATTTCAAATGACAGAGAGAGTAATTATTTCCTCCTTCAATCATGAATCTATTCAAATCGTAGCACAAAGAGCACCCTATATTGAAAAAGCAGCGCTGTTTGCCGAAATTTTAGTTGATTTTAACGGCTACGCAGCGCAAATCCCAGCAGATGCTATACATGTCAGCCTACCTACAGCATTTCGGAGATCCATTCAAGAAGCTCTTAATGAAGGGGCAACTGTCCGTGTCTATACAGTTAATGATGTCGAGCAAGCAAAGCAATTACAGCAGCTCGGTGTACAGGCAATATTTACAGACGACCCGGAAAAGATAGTAGCAGGATTGACGGATTAGTTGGGCTGAATGGCCAGGGTTTGGGGATAGAAGCGGTAATACGGTCAGAGTGACTGATTGAAAGAGCCAAGGTGACGGATAGAAATGAGAGCGACGGAAGGAAGAGGCGAAGTGACGGCTAGGATTCAGAGTGACGGAAAGAAAAGCTGAAGTGACGGAAAGAATGGTCAAAGCGACGGAAAGAATCATTAGAGCGACGGAAAGAAAAGCCGAAGCGACGGATAGGAATCAGAGCGACGGAAAGAAGAGCTGAAGTGACGGAAGGAATCATCAGAGCGACGGAAAGA
>NZ_JBIWFQ010000056.1:9913-15186 GCF_044763105.1 Lysinibacillus sp. NPDC096212
GACGGATAGAATGGTCAAAGCGACGGAAAGAATCATCAGAGCGACGGAAAGAAAAGCCGAAGCGACGGATAGGAATCAGAGCGACGGAAAGAAGAGCTGAAGTGACGGAAGGAATCATCAGAGCGACGGAAAGAAAAGCCGAAGCGACGGATAGGAATCAGAGCGACGGAAAGAAGAGTCGAAGTGACGGATAGAATGGTCAAAGCGACGGAAAGAATCATCAGAGCGACGGAAAGAAAAGCCGAAGCGACGGATAGGAATCAGAGCGACGGAAAGAAGAGTCGAAGTGACGGATAGAATAGTCAAAGCGACGGAAAGAAGAGTCGAAGCGACGGATAGAAATCAGAGCGACGGAAAGAAAAGCCGAAGTGACGGAAAGAATGGACAAAGCGACGGATAGGAAGTCGAGAGCGACGGAAAGAAAAGTCGAAGCGACGGAAAGAAGAGCTGAAGTGACGGATAGAATGGTCAAAGCGACGGATAGGAATCAGAGCGACGGAAAGAAGAGCTGAAGTGACGGAAGGAATCATCAGAGCGACGGAAAGAAAAGCCGAAGCGACGGATAGGAATCAGAGCGACGGAAAGAAGAGCTGAAGTGACGGAAGGAATCATCAGAGCGACGGAAAGAAGAGCTGAAGTGACGGAAGGAATCATCAGAGCGACGGAAAGAAAAGCCGAAGCGACGGATAGGAATCAGAGCGACGGAAAGAAAAACCGAAGCGACGGAAAGAATGGACAAAGCGACGGATAGGAAGTCGAGAGCGACGGAAAGAAGAGTCAAAGCGACGGATAGGAATCAGAGCGACGGAAAGAAGAGCCGAAGTGACGGATAGAATGGACAAAGCGACGGATAGAAATCAGAGCGACGGAAAGAAAAGCCGAATCGACGGAAAGAATGGACAAAGCGACGGAAAGAAAGTCGAGAGCGACGGAAAGAAGAGTCAAAGCGACGGATAGAGCAGCCAAAGTCGTGGATAGAACCATCAATGTCGTGGATAGAACGGTCAAAATCGTGGATAGCCCCGGCAAAGCGACGGAAAGAAAGTCGAGAGCGACGGATAAAAACGCCAATTCGCCGAAAAAGGAGCCATTTAAAGGCTTTTTCGGATTTAACGCGCTGAGGGTGTGCGAATCAGTGCGTTAAATCCTAGTATGAGAAGCAAATAGCAAGCAATTAATTTTTTTGTTCTTACCACTTTACGCGATTTTCTTCGATGCTGCCTAGCATTTGTTGGATGACAAGTGTTTCGCCATTGTCTAGTAATACGGAGCCGTCGTAGTAGCCAAACATTTGATGTACTTCAGATTTTATGAGACCAGCTTTTGTGACGGATACACGCTCGAAAAATGGGGAGAATGTTAATGAAACTTGGTTAGTGAATTTAGTTTTGATTTTCCATCGTTGCATTAAATCCTCTTGATTATAGCTAAACAGTACATCCTCGTGTATTTTTGTCATTTTTCCTTCAACGAAAACAGCATTTTCGGTCATTCCTGTTCCGTCTGTCCATTTACCACCTAAATTGAGTCCGATTCGTCTTCCTCGGACTCGCTGTGAGGCCATTCCCCAATTCCATGTGAATGTACGTGGCCAAACGCCACGACTGTATTCTAGGACAGAGAAGTTTTCCTCAGGGGAAAATGTAAAGCGACGATTACCAATTGTCACAAACCCAGAAGTAGGGAGTGTATGATGCTTACCTGTAAATTGGAATGTTTTACGGTTCCAAGGGATGACTACATTCAATGACTCATCTGTAGGCGGATGCTGAATGACAAGCTTTGCACGTAAAACATCTCCATCGAAGTCTGGGATTGAAACGGATAGATGTGTTTCATTTTGTACATATGTCATATCAATCATCATTTCACTATTTTTGAAGGATACTGAATCTAGCACCTGCGTAGGCATTTTTAACTTTCCACCCAATGGAATGGTAATTGTTTTTTCAAAGTAGCGCTGTGTTTCATATTCAAGGAAATAGACGAAGCAGACCGCTGCGTAGTCTAGATGGCTAATAGTAGCTGAGAAGATGATCTCATCGCCGTAGACACACCAATAATTCCATTTCTTTTTGCGCATGATATGGCCACTTAAATTGCTGTTTATGAGAGGTTTACGAGCAAATCCGATGGCAGCTGGATTTAAATTACCTTTTTTATCGCATAAAAGAGTAGGTTGTATAATTTCTTTCTCAGCATGCTGCTTCAATTTCAACATCCCTTCTGATTCGTAATATAAAAGCCTATAATTCCTTACCCTTATTGTAGCAAAAACTATCTCAAAATTGGCAAAGATAGTGCCAAATAAGACCACATTCGACATTTTTATGAATAAGGACCTAGCTAATAGAAATCCCTCTTTATACATATGTTGAACATAAGGAGGGGAAGCGTGGCAAAAATGTATAACAGACAGGCCGCTGTACAGTATGCGAACTTGTGGTGGAACAGGCGTAATCCAGCATTTCCGAATTTTACTGTTGATTGTACGAACTATATATCTCAATGTTTACTTGCTGGAGGAGCACCAATGCGAGGTGCTCCAAACAGAGGGAAAGGTTGGTGGGTTCAACATGGAAATTGGAGCTTTAGCTGGTCTGTTGCACATTCCCTTAGATGGTATTTGGAAGGCTCTACAACAGGGTTGAAGGGTAGGCGTGTACAATCTGCCGAAGAATTAGAACTTGGAGATGTCATATTTTATGATTTCCAGGGGGATGGAAGAGTTGATCATTCCGTAATTGTGACAAGTATCGAAAATGGTATCCCATATGTTAACGCACACACTTCAGATAGTATTAAGCGACCATATTTTTATGAAGATTCAACGGCTTATACGCCAAGCATGACTTATCATTATATTCATATAGAAGATAGTTTTGCTTAAGGTGAAGCAGTGTTAAAGCTCATCATTTTGTGATAATGTGAAGGGTAGAAGATATCAATTTTAATTATTGTAGTGTTATAGAAGGAGATAAGAGTATATGAGCGAACAATTTTTATCTGTTAGGGATGCGATTATTGAGCGTCGTTCTATTAAAAAGTTTAATGGACAGCCGGTGGATCGTGAAGATTTATTGGCTATTATTGACGATGCAGTGTGGGCACCAAATCATGGGAATCGAGAGCCTTGGCGTTTAGTTGTTGCATGTGGTAAGGAGTTAGATGGTCTTCATAATTTATTGCGTGATCTAACGATACCGAAATGGCAGGAGCTTTCTAGTGAAGATTTAGCGAAGCAAATGGCGAAATTCACATTACCGGGTGGCTATGCTTTTGTCATCGTTCCTGAGGATGCTCGACAAAAAGAGCGATTAGAAGATTACGCAGCGGCAAGTATTTTTATTCAAAATATTCAATTGCTAGCTTGGGATAAAGGAATAGGCTCATGCTGGAAAACGCCTGGCTTCCTAGATAATCCGAAATTCCGTGAAGCCTTAAAGGTTCAGCCGGGTGAGCGCGTAATCGCGATGCTACAAGTTGGCTATTTTGATGAAGTGCCAAAAGGGAAAGAACGTAAAACATCAGCAGATATCGTTACGATTTTTGGAGAATAATATAGCAAAATCCCCTCGTTACAAGAAACGAGGGGATTTGTTATTTTACTTTTGTAATTCGGCTACCTCGTATAAATAATCACTTAAAACACGTAATCCTTTATCGAAGTTTTCTAAATGGAAGTGTTCATTTGGTGCATGGAAGTTTTCGCTTGATAAGCCGAAGCCCATTAGCACTACTGGCAATTCTAAAATTTCATCAAAGGCAGCCACGATAGGGATTGATCCTCCTCCACGTGTGTAAGCAGTTGGCACATTATATACTTTTTCGTATGAGCGGCCAGCAGCTTGGATAAATGGATGATCAAATGGTGTTAAGAATGGACGACCTTTATCGAATTCAGAGATCGTCACGTCAACGCCAGTTGGCTTATGTTTTTCAATATGTGCTTTTAATAGTGCTACAATTTCATTTGGTTCTTGATTGGGCACTAGACGGCATGTGATTTTTGCGCCAGCCTCAGCAGGAAGTACGGTTTTAATGCCTTCGCCAGAGAAGCCACCGAACACACCATTAACCTCTAATGTTGGACGTGCCCAAGTACGTTCTAAATATGAATAGCCGGCTTCACCGAATAATTCCTTCACGCCAACTTCTTCCTTCACGGATTCTTCATCAAAACCAAGCGCACGATAAGCTTCGCGTTCCTCTTCAGATAATGGTAAAACTTTATCGTAGAAGCCCTCAACTTGAATTGTGCCATGCTCATCGCGGAAGGATGCTAAAATGTCAGCTAATGCATGAATAGCATTTTGGACACCGCCACCGTAAAGACCAGAGTGAAGGTCTCCTTTTGCACCACGAACATCAATTTGAACCCCCGTTAAGCCACGTAATCCATAGCATACAGCAGGCTTACCAGGACCATATAAACCTGTATCAGAAATCAAAATTAAGTCAGCTGCTAGTTTCTCTTTATGCTCTTCAACATAGGCAGGAAGGTTAGGACTACCAATCTCTTCTTCACCTTCATAGATGAACTTCACGTTCACAGGTAAAGTACCAGTTGTCGCAAATAATGCTTCAATCATTTTTAAGTGCATAAACACTTGTCCTTTATCGTCACTAGCACCACGAGCGAATAGTTTGTTGTCTCGAATTGTCGGGTTGAATGGTTCCGTTTCCCATAAATTTAGTGGGTCAACCGGTTGTACATCATAATGACCGTAAAATAGAATAGTTGGTTTATCCTCTGCGTGTAACCAATCCGCATAAACAACAGGGTGACCTGCAGTTTGCGTAATAGAGACATTCTCAAGATTTAGCTTCTTAAAAGCGTTTGCTAACCACTCAGCGGCATTTTGAATATCTCCTTTATGCTCTGATAAAGAACTAATACTTGGAATACGTAAAAATTCATTTAATTCATTTAAGTGTGCTTCGCGATGTTCTGAAAAATACGCATCTAATTGCTGTAAATTTGTCATCTAGCATCCCTCTTTTCAAATATTTCGATAATAGAAATAGTATAGCATAATGTGGTTGGGGAATCTTGTTATAGCAATGGTTCCTGCCATATTTAGCTAGCCCAACTGCCTGTAAAGTTGGTTGATTAATTCACAGACCATTTCTTACTGGATGCTTGTCACTCACATACTTTCATCACTGTTCTTTTCTATTTGATGATTTGTCAAATTAAGTGCAACAATTGCTCATTAAAAGCCTCGTTTGCAGTTTTCCAACCAAGACATTTTCTTGGTCGGTTGTTGATA
>NZ_JBIWFQ010000057.1:0-9963 GCF_044763105.1 Lysinibacillus sp. NPDC096212
TTATTCCGCTCCGACATCTTTTTTCTCATTATAAACAAAAGTACCCTATAGGATAGACTTTTTTCAAAGTGTCTATCTTATAGGGTACAGTTTAAGTAGCGATAGTAGCCTGTATTAACAAACTGCTTCATTGGATTTATGCTTTATTAAATAGAAAAGAAACTTTCTTGGATATAGCGTAATTAACGGTTATAAGTAATAAAGAGAAAACCTTCCAAAAGGTTTTTGGAGGGCTATTTGTCATGCTCAAAATAGTATAACATAAGGTTAATTAGAATTTTAGAGAAAAATATTGACATCCTATTAGCTGGTTTTGTTTAATTAGAGCAATCGCTTTTTCATTAACGGGGCAGAAGAGTTAAAGAAGAACATCACTGAATGGACAATATATATATTGTTTCCTTAGAGGAAAATAATGTTAAAATTAAATCACCAAGCTATATGTTGCCGGAGGGGATTTTTAGTGTTGAGATTTGTTGATGACTTAGCAGGTGCTATATATGATATTTTTAAATTTATTATAAGGTCGATTAGCTATTTACTTGCAGGGGCGATAATTGTTGCAGTTCCAATGTATTTGATAGTTTGGATATTCGGTTTATTTCAGTAATCATATTCAACTAACCCGTGCTTTACTTCAAGAGGATTCCACAGAAATCCCATCGTTTTCTTCTCAACTAACGATGCAGTTTAGTGCTATAAGAAAATACTATACGAGGGGGGAACAGGTTGAAAAAAATAATATTATTTTTTTCTCTACTAGGTGTTTTGTTAGTTACTTCGAGTTGCTTGAATGAAATGGTTGGGCAAAAAATAACTGTGCAGAAACGAACTGGTGAAGATAATATTTTTGAAGATTTTAAAGAAGTCAATCAAAGAAAACAGGTGGAAAAAGCAATAGATATAGTAAAAAATGCTGATTGGGAAAATAAAAAAGTAGAAATGACAAGCTATGCTGATTACCAATTTCAATTTCCATTTAAGAACAATAGCGAAAACAAAATAGCCTCTTATTCACTTTGGATTAGCATAAGTGGTGAAAATTTAGAAATTGTTACGAATAGCGATAGATATGTGAAATTAACAGAGCAAGATTCAGCAAATCTATATGAGATTTTAACTGGAGAAGAATTAATAAAGTAATTCTTTTTCTTGTATACTATACAACTAAACCAGCTAATAGATTGTCAATAAAAATCTTTTAAATTAAAAAACACTAAAAAGCGCAACTCAAATAACCCTTCGAATTCAAATTGGAAGGTTTTCGTTAAAATTGAAAATGTTGTTACTGTATTGTTTCTTGGAATGGTGTTTTCGTTTTTAACATGGCATAAATCCAGTGTAAAAGCTTATTAGCGCAAGCAATTATAGCTACTTTATATGGTTTGCCTCTTTTCGTTTTAAATCATAGAAAGCTCGTAACCGCTTATTTCGTGCTATAGTTTCAGGTGTTGTTTTCTTTTTCCGACTATCTCGAATAGAACAACGAACAGCTGTATAAAGCATGTGGCGAAGCCTAGCCGAGCCGCGTTTAGTAATGTGATTTTTCGTGCCTTTAAAGCGACCTGATTCAAACACACTGGGATCTAGTCCTGCAAAGGCTACTAACTTTTTCGGATGATTAAACCGATCAATTTCTCCGATTTCTGAAATAATCGTTGCAGCGATTTTTTCACCAATACCGGGAATTGATTGGAGTAATTCATATTCTTCAAGTTGTGCCGCTAACTCTTCAATCTCACGCTCCAACGTAGAAAGTTGTTGGTGGTACACTTGCAGTAAATCAATATACATATTCAAACTGATTAGAAGACTTTGATAAAGAGTTGATTGAAATGGATTGCGTTCTGCGGCTTCGATTAATTTTTCGGATCTTTCAAGCGCCCAATTAAACGAACGTGCTTTGCAATGTGTATCAATGAATTGTGCGATCTTTTCTACACCTGCTTCTTTAACTGATTCAGAAGTAGGGTAAGCTTGTAAAGTTTTTATGGAAATCCCAGCGTATAAATCGCCAAAAACTCCTTTGTACTCAGGGAATATTTGATCTAATACGGCTTGAAATTGAAGCTTTGTTTGAATCATAATTCCAGTCATATTTTCATGTTGTCTAGTTAGATGCCGAAGGTTTAATAACTGTACACCACGCTTTTTCTGAGGCGCTAAATCCTCTTTGTAATACAGTTCGCCTAAGTGATAAGCATCAATGGCATCTGTTTTGGTTTTTCGCAAGCTAGAACTTTTTGCTCGGTAAGATACCAGTGGATTTACGATAATGACAATGTATTCTCTTGCTTCTAAAAACTGTACAACTGGTGCATGATAGTGACCCGTTGATTCCAAAACAACAGGTGGCTTCATCTCTGTTTGACGCTCTAAATCTAATAAATAAGAGTGTAACTCTTCCAATCCATCCACCGTATGATCAACTTTCACGCTGCTTTTATAGGGCATTTTTTTATCCAAGAACATTTGAACCTGACTTTCACCTTTTGCGACATCCAGACTAACTACTGGATTCATAGTTTATCTCCTCCTAAGGTAGTGTATTGACCGGTAACCTCTATCTAGCTTGTTATTCATATCTTCGCTTGTTATACGAGATCGTAATGTCCCAACCAGCCTAATCATGTGTTAACAAGTAGAGGGCGAACAGTTTAGTTGTCGGGATCCAATCCCACGGGTGCTTCCGTTCTACCCCGGCTACTATCAATCTATAAATTGAATAAAAAATAGTCAACCAGATTTACTCTGGCTGGCCTTATAATACGAACGGGTGCTTTACTTGAAGAACATTGTGTTGCATATGCAGCTCATTTTTTCTTATTGAACTCCCATGAAAGAACTTAATCACCTTTCATTTTCTGTGGTGTAGCGCTGGTTTTTGCGCTACATGGATGGCTAACGGGGCAGGTTTGTTTAAGACAGGTAAGCTAAGGGTTAAATGTACGGATATCATAGACGGGCATCACTTCATTCAACATTTACATTTGATGATTAGAAATGGGAAGGCAATACAGGAGAAAATCTGTCGGTAACAAATCGAAAACGACCTTTACAAAAAAACACTCCCGAAGGAGTGCTCACCGCTTTAGTTCAAAAAGGTAAAATCCATAGTCTGTGGAAACACCGGAATAACCCATTTGTCGGAGCATTGCGGTAATATTACCACGGTGATATGTACCGTGATTAACCACGTGCCTAACGAGATCCTTGTAATTGGCCCGCAACTCACCGAATTTAAGCGGATACTCAGATATTTCCTCTAAATCATCTTGGTGGTTCAAGATAAACTCTTCATATCGAGCCGCAATTTTAGCAAAATAAGCCTCAAAAGAGTTGAGCGTGGCATCTTTTACCTCTTCAAGTGAACTCGTCATCGCAGCATAGATTTCCTCAGGACTTTCATGGGACATTATGCTGAGCCAAGTATTATCCACAGAATAGATATGTGCTAATGCGTCGCCAATGGTAGGAAATACACTATTTAGTGGTTTACGGTACAGATCATCAGGAAGTTTCCTTAAATGTTCAAAAACTCTTTTATTAGCCCAAACATGGTAACGAAATAGTTCAAGCGTATCTTTCATTATATACCTCCTGGATCCTGATGTTTTTTCCAATAGTATGGTGTTCCATATATCGAAACGAATCCTTTAACTATTATGCACGATAAAATGGATCTTTCAACCATTATGCACGGACGTTCTTTCAGACGAATTCCATGACCATCCTTCTGTCGCTAACGGGTGCTTTAGTTGCATATGCAGCTCTTTTTTTATTCTTGAACTCCCATGAAAGAACTTAATCATCTTTCATTTTCTGTGGTGAAGAGCTGATTTTTGCGCTTCATGGATGGCTAACGGAGCAGGTGAATTGAATAAGATAAGGTATAAGGTTTGAATTTAATAGTGTAAAGGGGGTGGAAAAATGAAAAGACCTTTAGGAGTATCTTTAATTAGTTGTTTTTACATTTTCGGTGCAGTTGTATTGATTAACACAGCCATATTTTTTAATCAAGATGCAAATGAATTTGGCATAGCAGATAGGTTCGGTTTACCAAACTTTCCAGAACAGCTATTTAGGATTATATTGGCAGTTGTTTCCCTTATCATCATATATGGTTATATACGTTTAAAAAGATGGGGATTTTGGTTGATGATTTTATATTCATTAGGATTTGGGCTAATAAGCTATATTCTATTATTCTCATATAATCAACAGCCGTTTATTGGGAATTTTATTTGGTCAGTAATCGTTTTAATTTATACATTTTGTGTTAGAAAGTCCTTTTTCCACGTAGAAAAAAGTGTATAACTCACTTATATGCTAAACTGGTGAAAATTCAAACCAATAATTAAGGACTTTGTGAAGTATTGTACTTAAACTCCCATGAAAGAACGAAATAAACTTTCATTCTCTGTGGTGTATCGCTGGTTTTTGCCCTACATGGATGGCTAACGGGGTGCTTTTCTTGAAGATCATTGAGTTGCATATGCAGCTCTTTTTTTCTTTTGACGGATTGTAATATTAAGTGCAACACCCAGAAGTAAATATAAAAGAAGCCCATAACGACCTCGTGTAGAATGTAGTTACCACACAAACATTCAAATGGAGGAATCGTTATGAGCTATACCCATCTTACCCTATCAGAACGTGTAAAAATAGAAACATACCTGGAACTTGATTATCCGATTCGTAAAATAGCTAAACTCTTAAATCGTCAACCTTCTACGATTTCCAGAGAACTAAAACGCCACGCTGGTAGTACGGCTGAAGAAGCGAAATACGTTACCACCAAAATAGATCCAACTGTGGTGCCAAGTCAAAATGTACGCCAGAAGTTTGTTTTGATAAAACCATTTGATATTGCCGTAAAAATAGCGGTTCTCTCTGCACAATTAGTTGCACCTAGAGAAACATTTTCTACGTTTACTCAATTAATTACAGCTCCATCTTTTAGTAATAATGCTACTCCAACTGGGAATTTGGAATAGGGTACGTATGCCTTCGCTTTCATCTTACGTGCACTTTCCATTAATAACTCTAAAGTATCTTTAAAAGTGAAGATGCCTCGATGAGATAAACATCGAGGCATTTTTAGGGCTAAATATGTGAAAAGCTGTTTTCAGTTCAAAATTATTCAGTAGTTAACTTTTTATTACTTCTTAGGCTGTAAATCCTCAATTGAGTCAATGTCCATATATGCAGGAACTACAAATCCATTTTTTGTACCTTTTAAGTTCTCACCTAAATCAACTAAGTCATCCTTATATTTTTCATAAAAAGAGCTATGTGTTGTTGGTAACCAAGCAGCTACTGTTGCATCAGATACGCCTGTAGCGATAGCTTGAAACATAATTGCAGGATCTACAGGTGTGATTGTGACAGTGTATCCGAGTTCTTCAAATACAGCCTGTAATACACTACTCGAAGCTCTTTCTGAATCCCAAGGTGTTGAAGCTAATTCAATTTCTTTTCCGCTTACTTTTTTCGTATCTTTTGTCCACTCATTTACTTTGTCTTGGTTTTCTTCTATCCATTTGTCTGCTGCATCTTCAAATGAACTCGTTTGTGCTTCAAACATTACAGCTTCCATATCTTCTGGTTCCCAATAAAATCTATCCAAAATTGTATACGCATCCGGTAAGTCCTTTTCCAAGCCCTTACGCGCAAGTGTATTGATATTTTCCGATCCACCTAATGTCCCTTGAGGATCTTCTAAAAATTTCAAATCATAAGATGAAAACATCCAATGTGGTGTCCATCCGGTAATAATAATTGGATCTTCATTTCGAATAGCCTGCTCTAATGAACCTAACATCCCAGGTGTAGAACTTTGTTCAAGCTCCCAGCCTTTTAAGTTTTCATATTTCTCTATAGTATTTTCCGCCAGACCAGTCAACCCAGCTCCTGGTTCAATTCCTATAATCTTATAGTCCACTTGCTCCCCTATGCTTGGCGTAGTTCCTGTTGAATTGCCATTGTCTTTTTTGCTATCTCCATCTCCACAGCCTGTTAAAAGTAACGAAATAGCTAACCCTAAAGTGAGTCCTACAGATTTCAATTTCATCTTTTTTCATCCCCCTAGTTTGAAAACTTAGAGTTTTAGCGACTTCCTAAGAAACCCTTTATTAAAAATTTTTTACTCTGCTACCAAAAGTAACAACTTGATTTTAACCACAGGTTGTTACTTTTGTCAAACCACTTAATCTTTTAAATACCCATTTTTGCACGTTTACTAACATAATTCTTCACACAAAAAAAAGCCTTTAACGGCTCTCAGTTCTTTATTTTAAAAAAATAAAAATAGCCTATCCATAAGGTTATTTTTCCGTGAGACATTTCCATAATTTGTTTAATAAATAGAATGAATATATTAAAATGAAGGTAAAAGATGATATTGTTTACTAATTCCTAATAAAACGTAATTATTGGTTGGGGGATAAAAAATTGAACAGAAATTCAATAGCAAATATATTCTTTTTTACAGGAAGCATTTTGCTCATATTAAAATTACCATTTGTAATGGGGTATTCAGGGGTATGGAGGCTTTAATTCCTCTTTATAGAACAATTCACAAAGAAGATAGGCATCGATGGCATCCGTTTTTACTTTTCTCAAACTGATCCTCTTGCCTTATATGAAATTAACGGATTAATGATGATCAATAAATATCCTCGTTCTTCTAAATGATGTATGACAGGAGCACCATAATGTCCTGTAGCTTCTAAAATGATTGTAGGCTTCATACCAGCCTCGTTTTTTACAGGCTTTCTCCTTTTGAAATATCCAGACCAACGACTGGATTCATTCTTAATCTCCTCCTTAAGGTAAAGTTGTGATCACCTCTGATGGTGAGGTGAGAAATACAGATACACTTAGCGTTGAATGGAAGTTCTGTAATAAACTAATACAAAATAGTTAGTAATATCATTTATATTACTATAGGATGAGGATGGTTTTAATCTAGTTTCATTAGTGCAAAATGTGAACTGTTACACTTAAACTAACGGAGGCTTTAGTCAAGTGGAGCAAAGTCTTTTAAGACATTGCTCCTTTTACATTTAAAAGTACTTCTGATAATACTCTTTCCTTAGCCTCCCGCTTAATTGAGCGTAGATCCTAGTTGTTTCGCTTTTCTCATGCCCCATAAGACTTTGTATGACTTCTATGGGAGCTCCATTGTTCAACAAATGAGTTGCATAGCTGTGTCTAAGTTGGTGTGGATGAATTTCTTTATTGATTTCAGCACGATTGGATATCCGCTTGATGATGTATCGCATCTGGGCAACACTCATTTTATGTGGCTGCCTTACTGTCACAAAGATGGCGGGATTATTGTCAGTACGGCTTTCAATATAACGTTTAAGCCATATGTCACAACGCGTGTTAAAATAAACCTCCCTTTCCTTATCACCTTTTCCTCTAACGATTGCGGATTGATTGGACCAATTAATATGGTTCTTTTCTAACGCAACTATTTCTCCAATTCGGCAACCAGTAGAAAACATGAATTCGAAAATTGCTTTTTCCATTGCGGAATGACAGGATTCACGGAGGTGTTCAATCTCCCGTTCTGTTAAATACTTGGGTATCCGCTTACCTACTTTCGGTTCTTTAATTTTGGAAGTTGGATTCTTACTCAGGTATCCTTCTTCATGAGACCAACGAAAAAATGATTTCATAAAGCGGATACGGTGTGCAAGACTGGCTGGTTTTAAGTGCTTGCCGGATATATCAAGATATTCCTTCAGTTGATTGGTGTCAAGCAATTCCATCTCTATATCCTTAAAATAACCAATTAATAGAAAAGACTGTAACCGGTAGGCCTTCAGCGTTTGTGGCGAAAAGCCCTCTATTCGTTTATCTGCTTCAAACAAAGTCCATGCTTTTGACAGTAACAATTCCATTCCCCCTAAAATAGTAATATAAAAGGGATTATTGCCAACTTAATAGAATTCTAGACATAGGAGTGATTGTACTAATGGGCAGTTTTGTTGAAGAAGATAGCCAAATGAGAAGCAACAATCATTGAGAAAACAGCCTAATAAAAAGAATCCATTTTCTCAAAATGGATTCTTTTTATTGCACTAATTGTTACTTGTATCTAGTTCATTCTTGTTTTCAACCATCTTATCGGTTCTCTTCGTGATTAAAACAGTTTGCTCTTCAATAATAGTACCAATTTATACCCCTCCTTTTAATTGACATTTTGTTGATTATTCAATAAAATGTCGTATATAATGCTATTATGAGAAATATTACCAATCATACAAAAAAGGATGTGGAGAAGTGGCAAAAAATGTGGATTTACGTGTATTAAAGACGCAAAAGTTAATAAAGGAAGCTTTTATCTCCCTTATAGACAAAAAGGGGTTCGAATCTATTACAATTCAAGATGTTGCAGATGAGGCTTTTATTAATAGGGCAACATTTTATTTACATTACCAAGATAAATATGATCTACATGAAAAAATCAGCAACTCCTATTTGAATGAATTAATGGATGCAATAGATATTACCTTTCATTTTAAAAAAGGAGAGGTTAACGTCAATCGATTTAAAATCACATTAAGAAAAGTAATTGAAAATATCGAGAAGAACAAATTATTTTATCAAGTTATGTTAGGAACAAAAGGGGTACCTAATTTCACCAATAAGATTGAAAAACTATTATCAAACAATTTCAAGATTACTTTTACTTCTGTTTATGGGGACTTAGATCAATTGAAGGTTCCTATGGATTTGATACTCAGTTTTATCAGCTCCGCGTATATAGGTGTATTGAAGTGGTGGCTTAGTGATGAAGGCAGCACTTATTCAGTTGATTTTATAGTCGAACAGCTTACAACTTTAATTACAAAGGGTCCTATTAACGCTATAGGATATAAAATGATTTTTAATGAGGAAGATAATTAGATTAGATGGAGGGAAACTAATAATTTAATTGAAGCACCTAAAGTTCTCAAGGTAAATATTATTATATTCATTTGGAGGGGTATTATGGAGAATTCTCATAGAATAGCTATAATTGGTGGGACAGGAAAGGTTGGACGTTATATTGCTGCTAAAGCATTACAGAATGGGTACCAAGTTCGTATGCTTGTTAGAAATCCAGATAAGTTAACTTTAAGAGATGATAGGATTGAGATAGTAGAAGGGAATGTACAAAACTTTGAGGATATTCAAAAACTATTAAAGGATTGTCAAATAGTTATAAATACTTTTGGTCAGCCAATTAAGGAAGAGCCGATTTATAGCAGTGTAACTAAAAAAATACTTGAGATTATGGAAGATTTACAAATAGATCGTTATATTGGTGTTACAGGCGGTTCACTTACTATTAATGGAGATAAAAAAAGCATTATAAATAGAGTTGGAGCAAAAATATTTGAAATCATCTATTCTAAAATGATGGTAGATAGGAAAAAGGAATGGCATATTCTTAACGGTAATAAATTAATTAAATGGACACTAATTAGGCTTCCATTTATAGATAACGGCAATGAAATAGGATATATAAAAGAAAATCTTGTAGATATGCCCGGAACAAAAGTCACTAGTCAAGATATTGCGACTTTTATCATCAATCAAATTGAAAATCCAAAGTATGTACATAAGGTACCGTTTATCTCAAATTAATTTAACTAATTTAAGTATTGTTTAGGTAGCACAAGGCTTAAATGCTTAATTTAGGTTATTCCGCAATAGGACGTGATTGTTGAAGAAGCGTCGTAAACTCCCATGAAAGAACTTAATCATCTTTCATTTTCTGTGGTGTAGCGCTGGTTTTTGCGCTACATGGATGGCTAACGGGTGCTTTAATGGAGCAACGGAAAAAGCCTAATTTCTTAATTTTAATAAGTAAACTGTACCCTATAAGATAGACACTTTGAAAAAAGTCTATCCTATAGGGTACTTTTGTTTATAATGAGAAAAAAGATGTCGGAGCGGAATAAA
>NZ_JBIWFQ010000058.1:0-7008 GCF_044763105.1 Lysinibacillus sp. NPDC096212
GGGAAGCCCCCAACTACCATCGGCGCTAAAGAGCTTAACTTCCGTGTTCGGTATGGGAACGGGTGTGACCTCTTTGCCATCATCACTAGACTATTAGTTTTCAATATACTTCGTATTCTGAAAGCCTTATGTATTTCGTTTTGAAGTTTTTATTACCTGTCCTTCAAGACAAGAATTATTGTATAACGTTTTCTCACATTGTGCAACACTTTTTTATAAAAGAAAAGAAATTATTACTTTTCGAAGATATTTTTGTTATGTAAGAGAAATTATCACTCTGCTATTTATTATAACAATTGCTTAATTAAAAGAAAACAATTAATTTATCAGAAGTGTTTTTATCTATTTTAATTCATTAAAAAACACTTTTTCCGATATGAGCTACTCTTTTCTGACTGTCGAGACACTTCGCTTTTTGCAGGAATCTTTAATCTACTACAGGATCAATCAGAGTAGCCCTTCGTTACAATCAACTAAACAAGCAAAATATAAACGAAAAACTATTTATAGATTCACTCAACATGCCTGTTAATTTATCATTCCAAAATTATTTAATTATAATTTTCAGGTTTCATTTTATCCTCAATCATATTATCCCTAAATTTACTGCTCAGGTGAAAGAACATTTTTGACGCTTCGCTCACGTTATAGAAAACATTTGACTGACGTTGCACTTTCGTTACAAAAAACATCTGCTAAAGAAGTTAAATAACAGAAAGAGCCATTTGTAATCGATCAATTTCCTCAAATGTTGTTGCTGGACCAAAAGATACTCTAAAAAATTGACGTGCCGCTTCCATAGAATAGCCCATTGATAAAATCGCCTTCGTACCAGACTCACTATGAATATCGCAGGCACTTCCTGTGGAAATACATATCCCCGCTTCATTTAATTTTAACAAAACGTATTGCCCCTCTACTCGTTTCATTAATACACCACAAATATTAGGCAATTGCTCCTTACTCTCAATGATTTGACACGTTTCTTGTAAATTTTCCTTAAAGCTTTGACGTAATGCTTCATAATACTTCCGCTCATATTGATAATCTTCAATCGCCGTAGCAAAAGCGACAATAGCTGGAGTATCTAATGTTCCTCCCCTTAGCCCATGCTCATGCGTGACACCTGGTGCTAATGCAGGAACACAGAGCTTAGGATTAATATAAATAGCCCCACATCCTTTTGGCCCACCTATTTTATGGGCTGAAACTGTAATAGCATCTACTTGCTGTTTTAACGGAAGTTTACAGTAGGACTGTACACAATCAACATGCAAGAGAACGTTTAATTGTTTTGCAATCTCGGCTATTTCTTCAATAGGTTGAATAGAGCCTATCTCTGAATTTACATGTTGGAGAGTGATTAAAGCCGTATCTTCTTGTATTGCTTCTCGTAGTTGCTCCACATGAATACAACCATCCTGCTGTAAAGGTAACTTTGTGACTACAAAACCCATTTTTTCAAGTGTATTTAAAGCCGCATGTACAGAAGTGTGTTCCGCTTGTGATGAAATAATGTGCTTCCCTTTATTTGACGCTAAAGCTAATGACAAAATCGATATTAAATTGCCCTCAGTTCCGCTTCCAGTAAAAATGACACCGTCACTATTTACTCCAAGAGATTTTGCTACGACAGCTCTTGCCTGCTCAACAAAATAATTCGCTTGCCCTCCTAGATCATGTAAGCTTGCACTATTCCCATAATACTGCTTTGCTACCTCACAATATGCTGTAAGAGCTTTTGGAGTCATTGGAGAGGTTGCAGCGTAATCCAAATATATCATCATATTCTTCCCTTCTAGTTCATCAGGTCTTGTTTTCTCTTTTATTTTATGTAAAGATATGTGTCAAGACAACTGTAAAGAAGGTATATGTATGGATGTAATGACAGATGTACTTATTATTGGAAGCGGCGTTGCTGCACTTCAAACTGCTCGACTACTCGAAGGACATTTTCAAGTTCAGATAGTTACAAAATGTTCAATTAAAATGAGTAGTTCTTATCGTGCTCAAGGCGGTATTGCTGCCGTTACAAGTCAAGAAGATCATCCAAAGTTTCACATTGCTGATACGTTGATTGCTGGTGAATATCATCATGAAAAAAGGAATGTTGAAGTACTAATAGAAAACGGCACAGAAATTATACGTGATTTATTAAATGAGGGCTTCTCAGTTGATCGACAAGTTGATGGGTCCCCGGCTCTAGGCTTAGAGGGGGCACATAGTCATCACCGTATTTTACATGCAGGTGGTGATCGTACTGGCCAAGTAATGATAGATTATTTGCTCAAACAACTTACATCTAATATCGTTGTGAATTGCTATGAAATGGCTTACGAGCTTTTATTGAATACAGATGGAGATTGTGTTGGCGTTCTGACAAAAGGAGCAAAGGGAATGAAGCGCTACCTTGCCCACCACGTCATTCTTGCGACAGGAGGTGCGGGTGCTCTATATTCTTGTACGTCTAACTTTGCTACGAATACTGGAGATGGTATCGCTTTAGCATATTGTGCTGGAGCTGCCATCAGTGATATGGAATTTATGCAATTTCATCCGAGCTTACTTTGGTGTGGAGGGCAGGCCAAAGGATTAGTCTCTGAAGCTGTACGTGGCGCCGGAGGAAAGTTTGTCGATGCACAGCGTCGTCCCATAATGAAAGGCATACATGAACAGTTGGACTTAGCACCACGCCATATAACTGCACATGCATTATTTAATAAACGTGCTGTTGAGCAAGAAACCTTTATTGATATTTCAAGTATCGAAAACTTTGAAGAAAAATTCCCTACAATTGCTCAGCTTTGCTATGACAATCATGTTAATTTACAAGATGGATTAATTCCTGTAGCACCAGGTAGCCATTTCTTAATGGGTGGTGTTGTTGCTGATGCCATGGGAAGAACATCTATTCCTAATCTATATGCAATAGGAGAAGTTGCTTGTACTGGGGTGCATGGTGCCAATCGTTTAGCTAGTAACTCTCTTTTAGAAGGCATTACGTTTGGACAAAGAACAGCCCAATACATTATTCAAACAGGTTGTAAGCAAAATAGTTTCTTAATTAATGACAAACATCACCAACAAACAATGCCATCATTATTGACAAAAGATCAATTACAACAAATGATGATGCACACGTTAGGCATTGTGCGAAATCCTATTGATATGGAACAATTCGTACAACAATTGCCCCCAATGCAAACACTGCTTCATGTTGATTTAGATGGCTTGAATCGACAGGAACTCGAACTTTACATGATGCATATTGTAGCTACATTAATGGCGCACGCAGCCATTACACGAAAAGAAACTCGCGGAGCACATATTCGCATTGACAGACCACAAGATGATCATCGTTGGGCAAACCGTTGGATCATTTTTCAACAAGGACAGATGAAAGTGAGGAATTCATTATATGAATATCATCAAACTCGAGGAATTGCTAAAACAATTTTTTAATGAGGATATAGGCGATGGGGATTTATCGAGTGAATTTATATTTTCTCCAGAACAGCAGGGATCTTTTTCTTTTTATGCGAAGGAAAGCGGCATTTTTTGTGGAGCCCCCATTATAAAGTATGGATTTCTTCTACTTGATCGATCTATGGATATTATCCTTTATAAAAAAGATGGAGAAAAAGTCAATGCTGGTGATATTCTTGCTGTTATCCAAGGACCACTTCAAAAATTATTAATGGGTGAACGTGTCATTTTGAATCTTATCCAGCGCATGTCCGCTATTGCTACGGCTACAAATTTAGCGGTACGAGCAACAGCAGGTACTAATGCGAAAATATGCGATACACGCAAAACAATGCCTGGAATGCGTATGTTAGATAAATATGCTGTTAGAATCGGTGGCGCCTATAACCATCGCAATGGTTTATACGACGCGATCATGCTAAAGGATAATCATATTGCTTTTGCAGGTAGTATTACTAAGGCCGTACAGGCAGCCCGTGAGAAAATCGGTCACACCATTAAAATCGAAGTCGAAATCGAAACAAAAGCTCAATTAGATGAAGCAATTGCAGCCGGTGCAGATATCATTATGTTTGATAATCGTAGCCCTGAGGAAATACGTGAATGGCTCCCAGCAGTTCCCCCACATATTGCAACAGAAGCTTCAGGTGGCATTTCGCTTCATAACTTAAATACCTATGCTGAAACAGGTATTCAATGGATTTCACTCGGAGCGCTAACACATTCAGTAAAAGCCTTTGACATTAGTGCACTTGTACAAACGAAAGGAGCTAATTCCATTGTCCATCACTAGTTTATTACAACAAACATCACTACTACCAGAGCATTACCGTGTATTATCTAAAAATGACATGGAATCTCGCATTATAGCCATAAAAAAGAAATTAGGTAGTAAGCTCTTCATCCCTGGGCATCATTATCAAAAAGATGAAGTAATTCAATTTGCAGATACAACAGGAGATTCCTTGCAGCTTGCTCAATTATCAGCAGCTAACAAGGAAGCTGAACATATAGTATTTTGTGGCGTACACTTTATGGCGGAAACAGCTGATATGCTCACAACTGAACAGCAGCATGTTTACTTACCTGATATGCGTGCAGGCTGTTCAATGGCAGACATGGCAGACATTTATCAAACAGAACAAGCATGGCCGATTTTACAGGAACTCTTTGGCGATACCATTATCCCTCTAACATATGTCAATTCTACTGCTGCCATTAAAGCATTTACTGGGCGTCATGGTGGAGCCTGCGTAACATCGTCCAATGCAAAAGAAATGGTTAAATGGGCATTTACGCAAAAACCACGTATTTTCTTTTTACCAGATCAACATTTAGGAAGAAATACTGCGTATGATTTAGGAATACCGCTTGAAAATATGGCCGTTTGGAATCCTCATACAAATAAGCTTGAGACAGATCAGTCTCCAGAAAACATTCAAGTCATCTTATGGAAGGGACACTGCTCCGTCCACGAAGGTTTTACAGTTCAGCATACGGAGCTTATACGTCAAGTTCATCCAACTATGCGTATCATTGTTCATCCAGAATGTAATCGTGAAGTTGTTGCTGCTGCAGATGATGCAGGTTCTACAAAATACATTATCGATACGATTAATAAAGCACCGAGTGGTTCTGCATGGGCAATCGGTACTGAAATGAATCTTGTGAATCGGATAATCCAGCAGCACCCTGATAAGCAGATTATCTCTTTAAATAAGAATTTCTGTCCTTGTCTTACAATGAATCGAATTGATCTTCCCCATCTACTTTGGTCATTAGAAAGTATAGAAAAAGGGCAGCCACATAATCGTATTCGAGTAGATGCTCACACTGCTGAAGAAGCACGTAGCTCACTTGAAAGGATGCTTTTTAGAGCATAAATAGCAAAACGTCTACTCATTTCTGGTAGACGTTTTGTCTTATAATTACTGATCTTCTACGTAAGCATATTGTGATCTTCATTAACCTTAGAATCTTAAAAACTATTTTTATACAAAAAAATGCAGTAGATGTAAATTACATCTACTGCATTTCAGTATGACCCGTACGGGATTCGAACCCGTGTTACCGCCGTGAAAGGGCGGTGTCTTAACCACTTGACCAACGGGCCAATGGCGGAGAAGGAGGGATTTGAACCCTCGCGCCGGTTACCCGACCTACACCCTTAGCAGGGGCGCCTCTTCAGCCTCTTGAGTACTTCCCCACAAAAAAATGGCTCCGAAGGCAGGACTCGAACCTGCGACAACCTGATTAACAGTCAGGTGCTACTACCAACTGAGCTACTTCGGAAAAATGGTGGGCCTAAATGGACTCGAACCATCGACCTCACGCTTATCAGGCGTGCGCTCTAACCAGCTGAGCTATAGGCCCTTGGAGCGGGTGATGAGAATCGAACTCACGACATCAGCTTGGAAGGCTGAGGTTTTACCATTAAACTACACCCGCAAATATGGTGGGTCAGGACGGAATCGAACCGCCGACACTTAGAGCTTCAATCTAATGCTCTACCAACTGAGCTACTGACCCATATTTTTTAAAAAAATGGCGGTCCCGACCGGGATCGAACCGGCGATCTCCTGCGTGACAGGCAGGCATGTTAACCGCTACACCACGGGACCATTTTGGTTGCGGGGGCCGGATTTGAACCAACGACCTTCGGGTTATGAGCCCGACGAGCTACCACTGCTCCACCCCGCGTTAATAATATCTTCTTTTCGAGTTTTTCAAGCACCATTTAAATATAAACTGGAGGAGGTAGAGGGATTCGAACCCCCGCGCGGTGTTACCCGCCTGTCGGTTTTCAAGACCGATCCCTTCAGCCAGACTTGGGTATACCTCCGTAATTATATAAATGGTGGACCTTGCAGGACTCGAACCTGCGACCGGACGGTTATGAGCCGTCTGCTCTAACCAACTGAGCTAAAGGTCCTTTAAGATGGCGGCAGAGGGGATCGAACCCCCGACCTTACGGGTATGAACCGTACGCTCTAGCCAGCTGAGCTACGCCGCCAGGATCTTTATACTGGTTATCTTTTATGGTGGAGCCTAGCGGGATCGAACCGCTGACCTCCTGCGTGCAAGGCAGGCGCTCTCCCAGCTGAGCTAAGGCCCCATAAAATGGTCGGAATGACAGGATTCGAACCTACGACCCCTTGGTCCCAAACCAAGTGCTCTACCAAGCTGAGCTACATTCCGATAAATATTAATTTGGCGCGCCCGACAGGAGTCGAACCCATAACCTTCTGATCCGTAGTCAGACGCTCTATCCAATTGAGCTACGGGCGCTAATGATTAAAATAAAAAATGGTGCCGAGGGCCGGAATCGAACCGGCACGGTAGTCACCTACCGCAGGATTTTAAGTCCTGTGCGTCTGCCAGTTCCGCCACCCCGGCACATTTGGAGCGGAAGACGAGGTTCGAACTCGCGACCCCCACCTTGGCAAGGTGGTGTTCTACCACTGAACTACTTCCGCATGTGCATAAGATTTATTTATCCTGGCAATTATGAAATTTTAAAAA
>NZ_JBIWFQ010000059.1:0-5809 GCF_044763105.1 Lysinibacillus sp. NPDC096212
ATCTCCTATAGGAAATCCAACAGATTCCCCAGTTGTCCGGATCAACTGGAAATTCTATCGGAAAGAGCTCTTACTACTAATATACGAGGGGGAAATAAACGTGAAAAGAATTATAGGTTTCGTCACAATTTGTGGATTGCTATTAGTAGGTTGCTCACATAAAGAATCCAACGACATAATGCTACATGATAATAGTTTGAGTCTTGGTGGAGAAGTTCTAGCAAAAGAAAATGAGTGGCAAGAAAGCGAGTATTTTACATTTGAAAATTTAAGCTTCATTGGTGAACCGCAATTATTAGGATTTACGCATAATAAAGAAGAAAAAATAGCGGCTAGTCAAATAGGAAAATATGGCTGGCATTTTTGGGGAGAGAGCGTTAAATCAGGAGACTTCCTTCGCATCAAGGGAACTCACCAATTGACAGGTAAAGAAGTGGAATTGGTTTCAAATGCTAAGTTACTTGGACCGAATAGTGGCGCGGATAACCATGCTCCAACTAATATGACTTTCCCAATTGGCGGTATGTGGAAGCTGGATGCCTATATTGATGGGAAGTTATTCGGTAGCGTTTATGTAAAAGTGGAAAATTGAAAACAAATGAAAAATACCAGGCAATCTATGGAGAGAGCCTGGCATTTCACTATTTACTAATGACAATTGACAATTTATAGTTTGCATGCTTATTTAAATCGACTAAAAATTGATCTAATACTTCGTTTGATGGGAATCTACATTCAAGCAGATAACAACTATCTCCACTGATTTTGAAGTTATTAACAATATATTGCTGCTGCGTTTTCATAAATGACAGAAAAGGTTCATGGTACGGACTTTTTGTATAAATATTAATAAATGCATGAACATTGCTGCCTAATATTAAATGATTCGCATTAATAGTATAGCTCTCAATAACCCCATTATCTTCAAGTCTTGCCACCCTCGATGACGCCGCTTGCCCCGTTAAATGAACCTTCTCACCCAATTCCTTCATCGTAATACGACTGTTCTTGGAAAGCTCATCTAGTATACGTAAATCCGTACTATCTAACATGTAGTAACTCCTTTCATTTTTCAAGTCAAATCGCTAAAAGACTTGATTTTAGCTATGTAATTACTATTTGGACATAGTATAAACTAAATGTAATTTAAAGAAAAGGAGTTATAAATATGAAAATTCAACAAATCCGCAATGCCACTTTAGTAATCGAATATGCGGGGAATAAGTTTTTAATTGATCCACTTTTGGCAAACGAAGGTGTGTATCCTCCTTATCCAAACTCTTTAAGACAGGATCAAAATAACCCATTAGTTGAATTACCAACATCCATTGACAAACTCATTCATGTCGATGCTGTAATCGTAACTCATTTACATTTAGATCATTTTGACGGAGTCGCCAAAGAAGTACTACCGAAAGATCTTAAAATGTTTGTTCAAAATGAAGAGGATGCCAATGAAGTTAAAAAAGCTGGTTTTTCCAATGTCGAAGTTTTGCAAGAAGATACTGTATTTGAAGGTATTCAATTAATCAAAACAAAAGGTCAACATGGCAGGGGAGAAATTTTAAAATTAACTGGTCAAGTGTGTGGTGTTGTCTTTAACCATCCAAATGAGAAAAAATTATATATCGCTGGCGATACTGTATGGTATGACGGAGTGCAAGAAGTGCTCCTAAAAAATCATCCAGAAATTATTGTCGTTAATGGGGGAGACAATCAATTTTTAGAGGGAGGCTCTCTCATAATGGGAAAAGATGATATTTATGAAGTATACAAAACTGCTCCAAATGCAAAAATTATCGTTAGTCATATGGAAGCGGTCAATCATTGGACATTATCAAGAACAGATTTAAAAAGCTTTATAAATGAAAAGGGGATTGCTGCACAAGTTTTTGTACCGGAAGATGGTGAAGAGTACACATTTTAAAGAAAGTGTTATGAAAATTAGCTAAATCCTGTAAAATTAATGCAGGAGGGATTTAATGAAGCATTTAATTTATACTAGTGAAAAAGGTAGATTGGAAATTTTAAATCATTATGAGCAATATTTAAATTCTTTTGATTTTGAAGTTGAAAGAGCTTTTGTGGATACATCGATCGGCAAAACACATGTACTTATGGCGGGTCCGAAAGAAGGAAAGCCTTTGTTTATTTTTCAAGGTGGGAATTGCATTAATCCGATGACATTATCCTGGTTTAAGCCGTTAATAAAAAAATATAGAATATATGCGCCTGACACGATTGGTCACCCAGGATATAGTGAGCAAAAGAGAATTTCAGCTAAGGATTTTAGCTTTGGGCAATGGATAGTTGAATTGATGGATTATTTTAATGTTAAGAAATGTGCTTTCTTAGGACCATCGTATGGAGCGGGTATCATTTTAAGGCTCGCTGCTTATATGCCAGATAGGATTGAATGTGCAACGCTTGTTTCCCCAGCTGGATTAAAAGTTGGCTCCAAAATGGAGATGATTCAACATATCTTAATCCCTTTGCTACTGTTTAAAAATTCTTCGTCAGCCATATATCTTGAGAAAATAGCTGATAGAATGTCTGCTAATTGCATGAAAGAGTTTGATCGGCAAATTATTGGAGATATTTTTCGTTACGTAAAATTAGAACAAGAGATGCCAAAACTAACAGGTAGAAAAGAATTAGAAAATTACATTTCACCTACATTAATTATCGCTGGAGAAAAGGATATTTTCTTTCCAGAAAAGAAAATCAAAAAAAGAGCTGAACAAGTCATACCAAATTTGACTATTTTTCAATCATTTAATATGGGCCATTTCCCTTCAGAAGATTATTTAGAAAAAATAAATAATGTTATCATTGGTTTTTTAAATAAATATTATTGAATTTGATGTTAGATACTAGTAATTGTGTAGATTATTTTATTGACAAAATAATTCATTTGTGCTATAATTTACAATTATTAATTTAAAGTGTAAAATAGGACTCTCCTGGCCAGGAGAGTCCTATTTTTGCTTTAATTGGGTTAATGAACTAGAGAATCCAAATCAAAAAACGAATTATAACACTTGCTTTTTCTAGGAGATGATTGTTTTATGGAAGATTTACCTTGTAAAGGCTGTAGAGGGATGTGTTGTGGGCCTGTTCCAATTACAGAACAAGAGTTAAAGAAAATAAAAAAGAAAATCAAAGCGATGCCTAAAAAAATGAGCCTAGATTTAAAAAATCAACAACGACTTTATGGAACCTGTATTTTTTTTGACGAAATAAATGACCGATGTGGAATTCATTCGGTACGTCCGTCTATTTGCCAAGCTTTTGGTTATTATAATAATCTAGTATGTTTTCGTAAACCAAAAGTGGCCGTTGGAAAAAACTATATAGCTAATGAGCTTCCGATTGGTATTTTAAGTATTGATTTTTCGTGGAAAGATTTTATTTAATGGAGTTTAGAGGTTATAAGTAAACATAAAACAGGGGAAAGTTTGCTTTCTACCTAATATAAAAGAGCCTGCCTTATTAATGCAGGCTCTAATATCATACATACTTTTAAAGTTCTAATCGCATAGTACGGCTCGTTTCATTAAATCCGTGTTTGTCATACAAGTTAATAGCGCCAATATTTTCTGCTAAAACGCTTAACTCCAAGAAATCTAATTTACGCTCTTCTGCCCATTTTTTTGCCTCTTGTAGCAAAAGTGAACCAATGCCTTTACTTTGGTATTGACCTCCAACAATTACATCCATAATATATGCATAATTATGCTGGACGATACAAGAATATGGAGGAGTAGCTAATTCTTGAATTAGTAAAAATCCGGCAATGTTGTTATCTAATTCAGCAACAAAAATGTCTGATTTCTCTTCCAAAATTATGTTTTTAAGAAATTCTACATCCTGCTTTGCGGGTGCTATGTATTGAGGTTGTAGTTTTGACATTTCTAAAAACAGCTCTTCATATAATATTTCTATTTGTGGGATTTCTTCTGATGAAGCAATTTTAATATTCATGTACTACCTCCATTCGAATTTTATACTATTTTATTTTACTATATTTTGTTATTTTTGAAAATAATCTGTAAATAGAACAAAAACCCCTTTAGTTAACGCAGTATAAACCGCATAGGATTTCTAATACTAAACCTGTTTTAAAAAATCCGGTATGAGAAAGGAGGTTTTCATCCGTGAGATTTTTAGCGTGGGGGATTATAGGCGGCGCGGCTATTTTTGGTGTACTGAAACGCTTTGGGCTAATGAACAATGCCCAACAAATGACACAGGCTGCTCAGCAAGGCACGACACCAGTACAATTAGTAGCAAACAGTAATCCACTTACTGCAAATACACCAAAACAATAAATAGAATAGGCCATATCAAGTTTATAGACCTTTGGTTTGCTAAGGATCTATAAGCTTGTACATAAAAACAGCACAAATAGGGAAAAAAGCAAATATTTTAACTTCTTTCATCAAATGTTTTGTAGCGAAAGCGCAGCGACAGGTACAGAAGTCTCCGGCGGATGTAGAATGGGGACTTATTAAACTACGGGAGCTTTACTTCAAGATGGGATTCCACAGAGATCCCATCTTTTTCTTCTTCAACTAATACGAACGTGGCAGTTTAGTTAAAGAGTATTGTTTAACTTATAACAGTTTTATTTTGATTCCTTTTGGTTATGTCTCCCGGACATCTCCTAATAAGGGTTCTATGTTGTTTTAAACAAAAATCGAATTGTAAAGTTAACTTGACATCCATATCAATGTAAAGTAAACTTGACTTATCAACGGATGTACAGTTTACTTTACATTTTTAAAGGAGGCTTTATGAAAAACAGAATTCGCGAATTACGAAAATCGAAGAAGATTACGCAGGAGGAATTGTCGAAACAAGTTGGAGTCTCACGGCAATCGATCATTGCAATTGAAACAGGAAAATTCAATCCATCTATTGAGCTTGCCTACAACATATCAAAAGTTTTCAATTGCACGATTGAAGAAGTGTTTATTTTCGAAGAGGGGAGAATGTAATTATGGAGGTTTCTATCGGGGGTATTATTGGATTGTATGGAGGATTGATTTGTGGGATCCTTGGTTGGTGGTTCGGACGGAAAAAAGCTAGAGAAAACAGAGGTATAGATGAGCTATATTATCATATTTGGCAAAATGCAAAATCCTATTCATGGTATGTGACATTAGGAGCGATTTATGTTCTCTTTTCTTTAATCATGTTTGGGATTGAATTAAGCAACGCGATGGTTTTAGGTATCCTTCTTTTAACACACATAGGGAGCTGGGGTATAATTGGGGTTATTTTGTCTATCAACATGTCCAGCACAGTCCCGTTGCAGCCTTCTCGTGTGAAGTTTGGATTAATCGTCATTGCTACGTCTGTTATTGTTTTTACGATTATCTCGATCATGACGAAAAGCTGGCTGTTTTTACTATACAGTATACTACCTAATTTAATTGGACTTTTTTCTGCACTTACACCAAAGGGAGAAGATTCCAAGTTAACCTAATAAAATTTGATATAAAGTCGTACCGTTTCACCCCTTTGGATATGGTTATCTAAAGGGGTGTTTTTATAGTGCGAAGGAAAAGAATATCTAAATTGAAAGATCGATTAGGAATTGGTGAGTGACAATAAAGTTATTCCATTGTCACGTGGAGATAGACATTCTTGGTAATTTGCTCATCTGAATGACCAAGTCTATTCATGATTTGTTCGTTAAAAACTAACAATTACAGATTTTCCGAACGAGAAAGCCCATGCAGGGTGTAGCCCGTCTTTAGACATGGGATGAAAGTGAGGTCAGACAAGAGATAGCTTTTGCTAC
>NZ_JBIWFQ010000060.1:0-4811 GCF_044763105.1 Lysinibacillus sp. NPDC096212
CTTGAAAAAGCTGCCGCCTGCAAAATACAGACAGCAGCTTCAAAAGGTTGCTTAGCTTTTTTTCAAAATGTCCTTTACAAAGGGTACACTTTAAAATTCGAATCGGCTCTTTTGCATTGTAGACCAAATAAACTCGTTAGAATAGGTTCGATTTTTAAAAGAAAAGCTTTAAAACACAAGTAAGATAAAACAATGCTCAACTCAAAAATCTCATTTCGATTAAAAGTAAAAAACTAGTATACAAGTCCATGTATAGTTTTAAGTGCTTCATATTCTAATATAGAGCGCTCCCTAATACTAAAAAAATGAAAAGAGGGAATTTCTTTGAGTGATCAATCAGATATTCAAGTAAATCAAGTCGAACCTTGTCCAGTAACATCAACAGAACAAATACCATTAAATACTGCTACTACTCCAGTAGTCGCTACACCGTTAACGACTCCAACTATTAAAATTCCAGTTGTACTTGCAGAACCAACATTGCAAATTGCTGTGGAGGCAGATATTACGCTTACACCTGCAGCAACTGAAATCAAAAGAGTGAAAAAAAATGTATTCCTGAATCAAGTAAAACTAGTACCAGTTGCTTTTGCACGTATTGCTGGCACTGACTTTTTTAGGGTAACAAGAGCTAAATTATTTGTAGCGGGAAATATTCGCAAAAATATAGAATATGCTACAGCAGCATGTAACGCGGCACTCCAAGATAGAATTGCCGATGTTCCTTTTTCTGGTTTTACAGACCTTACTTTCCCACAAACAGTAGGGGGCCCTACTCCGATTTTAGGGATTTCTGAGTTTGCAGAAGCGAACTTCCTTAATGAAACTACGCAAATGGATGCTCGATTGGATAAAGCATTCTTCCAAAATCTAGTTAAATACAATGAACAACCATTTGGCGAGTTAGTAGCTGCAAACTTCTTTGAACTTGATTTTTCACCGGTTATGGCAGCACCAGAAGGCACTTTCGACACATTACGTGAAAAAATCGTGCTAGAGCTTACTGTAAAAGTATTGCAAGTTCAACAAATTCGCCTTGGAGCTGGCACTAATGTTATAACTCCTATTCTTACAGGGCTTACTCCTCCAGTTAGTCCGGTTATTACTCCACCTACTCCTCCTTCTAATCCTAGTTGTTAATCTCAGTTTTTAGGGGAGTATAACAGAGAAAGGGTATTTCGAGGGCACTGAAAAAATCTAAAATTTGAGTTGGCAGTTGAAAATTCGGTTAAATCGAACTTTCAACTGCTTTTTGTATTAAAAGAATGCTATTAAATAATTGAGTTGAAAACAAAAAAGTGGATAGATAAAATTTTGGGTGCTATCGTCTCTCAAACACATGGGATCTTAATTGCTACCTGAGATTTGGAAAGTACTCTGTGACAAAAGTGAAAATAAAGCATAATATGGATTGTAATTATAAGTGCAACACTTAGATCAAAATAAAAGTAGCTCATAGTGATGTTGTTTGACAATATTCGAAAAAAGGGGCATTCATTAAAAGCTATACACATCTATCATATATTCGAGCAAAAATAGAAGAAAAAGTGTTTAGCTGTTATCAAACATTAGAGAAAATGGAAATGGCAGTTTTTTACCAATCCCTATTCATCATGGCAACGTAAGTAAATGAAAACAGGTTACTTCGTGAGTTTTGCCTGAAGAAAATGATTTTGAACATGTCTCTCTTATCGTAGGATTTTACGGATCAAATGTTGCACAATATTTATCAAAAACATTATTTGGGAGTGAACTAATGCAAACTCCATGGATTAACTATAAAGTGATGAAAGAGATAAGTTCCGAACAAAAATATAATTGTCAAATTGAACCCAGCGAAATGGATCAAGCATCGCAACAAAATTCTCCTTATTCCGATTTTATAAATGATCTCTTTGATATAGAAAATGAAACCAGCCTTGCATCACATTTAGATTCCAATTATGAACTACTCATTCCTTGTGAAATTAATGTAGGGGATGAAATGAATGATCTTCTTGATACAGCCGATGTAGATGAAACCAAGCCTGTGGAAGAACAGAAATATGCATCTCATCTAGATTCTAATTGTGAACTACTCATTCCTTCTGAAACTAATGTAGGGGATGAAATGAATGATCCTCTTGATACAGCCGATGTAGATGAAACCAAGCCTGTGGAAGAACAAAATTCTGTAGCCCATTTAGATTCTCGTGAACTACTTATTCCTTTTGAAACGAATGTGGGGAGTGAAATGAATGATCCCCTTGATTCAGAAGAAACAGATGAAACCAAGCTAGAGGAAGAGCAGAATTTTGTAGCTTGTCTAGATTCCGATCGTGAACTACTCATTCCTTGTGAAACTAATGTAGGGGATGAAATGAATGATCCCCTTGATTCAAACGTTGCAGAAGAAACCAAGCCTGTGGAAGAACAGGATTTTGCATCTCATCTAGATTCCGATTGTGAACTACTCATTCCTTCTGAAACTAATATAGGGGATGAAATGAATGATCCCCTTGATTTAGAAGATGGAGAAGAAACCAAGCCTGTAGAAGAACAGGATTTTGCACCCCAACTAGACTCTAAACGTGAAATTTGCAGTCCTTCTAAATCTGATGTTGGAAAGAAAATAATATGTCTTATTGATACAGAAGAGATGGAGAATAACAATTTTACAGATCGTGTTAATGCATTTCCTGAGTCAGTACAAGGAAAAGTATATTCTAAAACCCAAAAAAGCCCATTCTCTACTCACGTAGAAATTGATGATTTTCTTCATGCTCCTATCTGTGGTGAGATTGTTAAAAATACATTTGATTTTCTTGATCCAGACAATCATCTTACTCCGCAATTTGAAACCAAACTATTTAGTACTACAACGGATTATCCTGAACAACCTGATTGTCGGTTGGTTCACTCAAAAATTAATCAAATTGTATTTTTAACGAAAACTGATACTTATGATAAAAATAATCTGAAGGGTAATCAGGCTAAATCAGTTGTAGTTTCCTTACATAACACACAATCAATTAATAAAGGAGAAACCAATCATCACTCTTACGGTTCCGATGACTTTATGCACATTAGAGCTCCAGTTGTAGTAGGGGAATATAAAATAGAAATAGGCCTTGAAGAGAATATCGTATTTGAAAAAGGCATTGTGGAAGTTAAAGATATCTCGAATGAGGTAGTATTAACCAATTGTAGATTCGTTCCTACTCAGTTTTCTCAATCATTAGGTAATGGGACATGTTCAGCATTGAGGGGGAATTTATTTATTGGAGGTTATATTCATCAGAGTATTGAATATACAGCATCTCACACTGGGAATGCAGTACCTGCACAAAATGGGTCATTAATTCATTCAAATCAAATGTGTCAAAACATAGTATTAGAAATAATCATTCATTTACTACAAGCACAGAAAATTCGAGTGCCAAAGTTCTAAAGGATATTTGAACTAATATCTCTGTTTAAAAAACTCTTTTTTAAAAAACTAGTGTATATGTCCATGTATGGATTAATTCCCTACATATTCTAGCGATATGAGTATTCTCATAAAAAAAATGAAAAGAGGGAACATTTTGAGTGATCAATTAGATAATCAAGTTAATCACGTTAGTAAAGTCGAACCTTGTCCAGTGGCATCAACTGAACAAATGCCATTAACTAGTGCTACTACCCCAGTAGTCGCTACACCGGTTACGGCTCCAACTATTAAAGTTCCAGTGGTACTTTCAGAACCAACACTTCAAATCGTTGTGGAGTCGGATATTACGCTCACTCCTGCAGCAACTGAAATCAAAAGAGTGAAAAAAAATGTATTCTTAAATCAAGTTAAATTAGTACCGGTTGCTTTTACACGTGTTGACAACACTGACTTTTTTGCGGTAACAAGAGCTAAGTTATTTGTAGCGGGACATATTCGCAAAAATATAGAATATGCTTCATCAGCATGCAATGGGGCGCTTCGTGATAGAATTGCTGATGTTCCGTTTTCTGGCTTTACAGACCTTACTTTCCCACAAACACCTGGAGGCCCTACTCCGATCTTAGGAATTTCCGAGTTTGCCGAAGCGAACTTCCTTAATGAAAAAACGCAAATGGATGCTCGATTGGATAAGGCTTTCTTCCAAAACCTCGTTAAATACAATGAACAACCATTTGGCGAGTTAGTAGCTGCAAACTTCTTTGAACTTGATTTCTCACCAAAAATGGCAGCACCAGAAGGCACTTTCAGCACATTACGTGAAAAAATCGTGCTGGAGCTTACTGTAAAAGTACTGCAAGTTCAACAAGTCCGCCTTGGAGCTGGCACTAATGTAATAACTCCTAATCTTTTTGGACTTACTCCTCCTACTAGTCCTTGATAATCTCTAATTTTTAGGGGAGCAGAACAAAGAAAAAAGGCAGTTTACTGCAAAAAAATGTAATCGAAAAATTAACCATGTAATATTAATTTGGCACTGATAAAAATCCAATATTCGAGTAGGCAGTTGAAAGTTAGGTTGAATCTAATTTTTAACTGCCTTTTTACAATTTTATAACCAAAGAAATTGATTTCTTTCGAGGGTTTATTGGGAGAAGCTAGAGAGTTGTAAAATGATGAGGGGAATAGCAGGTGTCTTAATTAAAATAAATGGATTAAGATGGATAAAATAGCTGTTTTTGGTTTTAGTGGAACGACCTATTAACAAGCAGGTACTCGATACTACGGTGCCTGTTTTTTTATTCGATGATTTGTCAAATTAAGTGCAACAATTGCTCATTAAAAGCCTCGTTTGCAGTTTTCCAACCAAGACATTTTCTTGGTCGGTTGTTGATATAGT
>NZ_JBIWFQ010000061.1:0-4737 GCF_044763105.1 Lysinibacillus sp. NPDC096212
CAGCGTTCGTCCTGAGCCAGGATCAAACTCTCCATAAAAAGAAATTTGATAAGCTCAAATTGTTTTGCTGGCATCATGTTTGATGTCCAAAATTTCGTTTCGTTCACCAACTCAAGGCTAGTTACTAAAAACTTTATTGATTACGTTTTGCTTGTTCAGTTTTCAAGGTTCATTTATAATCATCATCTCTTTGTTAAGAGTTAACTTTTATATAATAACATGTTTCACACATACTGTCAAACAGTTATTTTTTATATTGTTCTAGTTGCATGTTTATCAGCAACTTTTATATAATATCATCTACTTCATAGAGCGTCAATAGTTTTATTCATTTTTTTCAAAAGTTTTATAACTTAAATCTTGGCCACGCTTTTAAAAATTGAATAGTACGGTTTCTTCCAATCTCTAAAAGTGTTTCTTTAGTCTCTTCATCTAAATCAAATTGAGTAGCGCTATAATCATCGACAGGAATGAAAATAATATCTCTTTCATGCCGTCTTGAGATATATCTTTCATCATGAGCATCTTTCATAGTAGAAAATAAAGCTTCAAATAAATTTAATCCATTTTTAATTTCATGTGGGTGTTGTTCTTCTCTACGTCTACTCAATTTAAGCCCTATAATCGGCCGCACCTTACGTCCTTCTCTATCATCAAATACCCATAACGGAAAATTACTCAATACACCGCCATCTACAATAACTGAATCTCCTTTTCCTGTTTTTAATGTAACTGGTTCAAAGAAAAATGGTATACCACAACTCATACGTAAAGCACTTGCAACAGAAAAATTTTTCGCATCAATATGATAATTTTGTAAATCATCCGGTAACACCATCATTTTGCCATTTGTTAAATCTGAGGCCACTAACTTTAATGAATCTCTAGGTAAATCTCCGAACGTATAAACACCTTTTGCAGCTAATTTTTGAAAAAACCATTTTTCTAATGCTTTTCCTTTATATAAACCTAAATGGTGATAAACATTAACCCACTTCATAAACGGGAAAGGTAAGATAGTTTTCCTTTGATCTAATAATGAAGGTACATCCAACTCTTCTAACATAGTCTGGATTTCTTTTCCGCTATATCCCGCAGCAATAAAAGCAGCTAATATGGCCCCGGCACTCGTCCCAGCTACCCGTTTAAAGCGAAAATTTTCAGCTTCTAGTACTTGATACGCCCCAACTAGTGCAAACCCCTTCAAACCGCCACCAGAAAAAACACCATCAATCCACAAAATTCCCTCTCCTTTTTCAAGTAATCGTTACATTATATAAAGAGTTATATACAAATAGAACGAACTCAATGAGTATTTTGTCGAATTTACAAACGACTTTGATACTGACATACGGATCTAAAAATAGTAAAAGGATTAGCTCTGTTCAAGATAGAGCTAATCCTTTTAACTTAGTTAATGTTATTGCTTAGATTACTTAATTTTAAAATGTGCAATTTGACCTTTTAAGTTTTCAACCATCTCGTTTACTTGATTAGCAGTTCCTAGCATTTCTTCCATAAAAGCAGATTGCTCTTGCATAGTTGAAGCAATATTTTGGGTACCTGCTGATGTCTGCTCCAATGATTGCACAGTTGTCTCAGTAGTCCCTAATACTTGTTCAGAGCTTGCTGATATTTGTTCTACTGTTGAAGCAATTGATTGCGTTCGCATACTAATGTTTGAAATTAGAGATGAAATTTTTCGGAAAGTATCTCCAGCCAATCTTATTGCGACAGTCTCTTGATCAATTTCATTTACTACTCTCGTAATAGCGTCAACAGATTCATTAGAATTGTTTTGCATTTCAGAGATTAATTTAGTAATGTCATTAGCAGATTGGGCAGATTGTTCTGCTAAATGTCTTATTTCATCCGCAACAACAGCAAACCCTTTTCCATATTCACCTGCACGAGCAGCCTCAATAGCTGCATTTAGTGCAAGTAAATTAATTTGATCTGAAATACTTGTAATTACATTTGTAATTTGTCCTACTTCTTTAGAACGTTGATGCATTTGTTCTGTCATTTGCATAGAGGCTTTTGAAAGCTCGTTAATCGAATCAATTCCTTGTACGGATTGTTGAATAACATTATTACCTTGATTGGATTCTTCAGATGTCTTAATAGATTCATCAGAGACATTCGTGGTAGATTCCGTAATTTCTACTATACCCTCTGATATTTCTCTAATCGCAATTTGATTTTGAATAGCCCCAGTTGTTACCATTTCGCTACTTACTGAAACTTCCTGAATCGCCGCTGATACCTGATTAGTCATTTCTGTCACTTGCTCTATACTTTGAGTCAATTCTTTAGACCCATTTGCTACATAGTCTGCTGTTGAGGATACATGCCCTATAACATCTTTTAGCTGTACTTGCATACTATTAAAACTTGATGCAAGCTGACCAATTTCGTCATTACTTGAATTTTTTATTTCCTGCGTTAAATCACCAGCTGCAATTACTTTAGTGTAATCTACAAGTTGATTTAACGGTTTAGAAATTCTTTTAGCAGTGAAATATGCTAATATACCACTTACCACAATAAATATAAGTGCTAATAATACACATACTTTTATTAATAAATTTTCTAAATCAACTATAAAATCTGCATCTTCATCTAATCCTAAGACAGAATCTGTTCCTTGAACTTGTAAAAATGTAGACTTATGGGCACCGTAATCATCTATATAAATATCACTTGTAACCATTTTAGTTGTGCCTAGCGCTGCTTTTTGTTCATCTGTAAACGCTAGTGGTGATAAATACTTATCGTCATTGCCTAAAAATAAAATGACTTCTTTATTATCTACTTTACTCATAATATACACATTTTCTAAATCATACTTTTCTTGAAATGCATTTCCTCTAGACAATAACTCTTGATATGCACTTTTGTTTGTTTTAGCACTATTGATTAATTCTTTATCAAATAGCTCATCAAAATCCTCCATTTTCATCGTTAAGCTCTCTTCAAACTGAGGAATAATATACCCATCAATTAAACGTTCAGCTACAATAAAAATGGCAAAGCTAAAAATTGTGCTTATAACAACAATAGGCATTAATACGTTTAATAATATTTTCTTTCTAATTGTCATACCTTTAAACATCATTAACGCTCCTAACTGTAATAAAAAAATTAATCATTATTAAACAAATACCAATTCATTTAACGTAATATATTGATTCAGATCTAAGTTCAATAACCTTGTATTCTCATTTAAATCCGGTGATTTATGAAAGATTACAGCAAAGGTAGAGCTTTCATTCACTTTCATTGGCCGATATTCTAAAATTTCACCAAAATTTAGTTTAAACGCTTCATGATTAATAGATACAACTTGCTTACAATCAATAGAGGCATCTATTTCAGCACAACAAAAACTATAAATTGAATCATCCATTTGATTAACTATATTTTCCCAATCAGGCTTTTGTTGTTTAAAAAAGTACTCACATGCGTTTACACCATATGCATGAACGCCAAGTTCATTTGTACCGATACCAGCAAATCTAAGTGGATTTACTTCAATTGGAACAATCTGTCCCTCATTATCGATGCGAATTTCAATATGTATAGGGGCAAGTTTTAAAGCGAAGAACGATGAAATAGTTCCTAAAAATTCTTGAATTTTGTTGAGGGACTCATTTATTACTTGCTTACTCGTATAGTAAATTCTATCGCTCATGTCTTTCTCATGCCTAAACATTCTTTTAAAAAGATTTAAGATAACAGGTTCCCCGTCTTCTGTAAAATATACGTCAACAGCGTATTCATCACCTTCAATTAATTTCTCAATTATAAATGATTGGTTATTAATAACTTCGATTGGATAGTCTGAACTTGTAACTTCCATTTCAAATTTAAGTTGTTTAATAGTTTCTTTATATTCTTCTACCTTATCAATACGATGTACACCTATACTTGAATATCCTATAACAGGCTTAACAATAATAGGGAAAGGTAGAGCACTAGGATCTAATTCTTCTAATTCTTTTAGAGAAACTTCTGTGAAAAAGAAATCTTTATAATGTCTACTTAATGTTTTCCTGAAAGTAACTTTATTTTTCAAAATATCTGTAACAGTTGTTAAATAGTGATTAGGTGCATATTTTGATAAAATATTAAGTCCATTTTCAGAGTTAAAGAGAATTGGACAATTCCTCTTCTCTAATTCAATCAACAAATCGTCTACCTTTTTTAAATCTATAGTAGATTCGTTTGGTATAAAAACTTCATTTAATTTGATAACTGGAATTTTATTCTTACTAATTGTGTGCGCTAATAAATCAGAAACATAAGGTCTATCTAGTATTATCAACTTTTACACTCCTATCCATATATTTTTTACATATCCATATCCTAAAAGAATCTATAAAAGTATGTAAAAATGACTATTACCTATTCTAATATATAATACCTATAAAATCCATAATTTTGACTTTTTATACCATGGGTAATATTACATTGAAGTTAATAAAAGCACACTTAAATATCTAAACATCAATGAGTATATTTAACTATTTGAAAATTAATTTTTGCTAAAGTAAATAACTAAAAAAAATCAAGAAGCTAATTTAAGCTTCTTGGTTTATTACTATTTGTATAATTTTGTATAAAAAAAACAGCCAGCATACAGCTGACTGTTTACATTGCCTAGCGACGTCCTACTCTCACAGGGGGAAGCCCCCAACTACCATCGGCGCTAAAGAGCTTAACTTCCGTGTTCGG
>NZ_JBIWFQ010000062.1:0-2966 GCF_044763105.1 Lysinibacillus sp. NPDC096212
TGATGTCCAAAATTTTGTTTCGTTCACCAACTCAAGGTTAGCTACTAAAAACTTTATTGATTACGTTTTGCTTGTTCAGTTTTCAAGGTTCATTTCGTTACCGCTTCCTCAATAGCAACTCTTATATAATATCATGTCGTTCGCTAGATGTCAACAACTAATTTATTTATCTTAATTGTTTTTTCAGTAGCTATCTTAACGACTTGTATAATATTACACCCTTAATTTAAAAAGGTCAACACTTTTTCTAAAAAAAATATAGTTTTTCATTTCACTGAGAAACTTACTATATAAATGATAACAAACCCTAATTCCACATTTTTTGTCTTCTTTTTCATTGCCAACATCATAAATGACTCTGTATTTTAAAACACATTATATTATATTCCCTGTAACCGGTTCTGCAAAATTTTGTATCATTTGTTCATCCATCATCGGTGAATCATAAATCTCATAATCTTTTATTTGCCTAAGAAGTTATCGATAATTAATATCGACATTATCGGACTTGCTCAGCTGAATGAGCGCATTTAGTTTGTTACGTGTTGTTTCGTTACGCGTACACTTGTGATTTTTACTACTTCACTTTTTTAGTTTCTTTTAATGCTTTGAGATCACTGGCATTCTACTTAGTTGCTTCCGGTTACAAAGTCGTAACCTGCTCTTGGCTACAATTGGATTAAGAAAACAAAAGGGAGATGGCAATATGAATATATTAAATTTAGAGTTAATGACAGCAACAGAAAAAGTAGCAGAGGCATTGATAATGCGAGGATTATTTATCAAAGTTAAAGACAATGTATTATTGTTCTCAAAGGGCAATAATAAAAATGATGTTAAGGATGTACAGTTTGTACTGAATCAATTAAATATCCCATTTATCATGCATGGCGAACATGGGCTTGAAATTCTAGTAAACCAAATGCCTACTATTAAAATGAAAAAGATTTTAACAGCTGGCGGAGATCCATTCTCGATTGATGCAGCAGCTTATCATCAGTACTGGAGATTTTTCACATGTCGCAATTACGGATTCCGGATAAATACATTTCAATTAGAGTATAATATGGCTCGTTTTGTAAAAGCAGCAAACTTAGCTGGTATTGCTACATACGCCGGCTGTAACGGTCACCTAAAAAAATCACCTCGCTTTCAATTTGCAGGACCATTTATGGCGGCATGGTTTGTAGCTGTAAAGCAACGTTATTTCCAAGATATAAAGTTGAACTATGATTGGAAAGTTGTATATGATGGCTTTACTGGTGCTGAACTACGTGCAACATCCAAACAGGGATGTTGTCAGCATAAAATTCATGAAGATACATTAAAAATGGCGTTTTTATTAGAAACACACGCTACAGAAATTCGTGATATCAAAGAAAAGTGCTTTAAACGAACGCAAAAAAATATAACACGAAAATGGGTTGATAAAGAAGATTATACAGCTTTAGAAAATTGGATGATGACAATAGCTTGGGGGAATGAAGATGTCATTAACAAAAATGGCCTTACTAGAAAGACAAACAATATGGCAATCTGAGGAAAACGATATGGACGAATGGTATGAAAAAGGCATTAGTCTTGATTTAAGACGGGTAGATCACTTTAACTTTGCTCACTATACTGAACAACAAGCTAATTTATTACTTGAGCAAGCAAGGAATGAAAAAATTCTCCACGGTAATATGCAAAGAGCTGAGAGACTATTAAAGCAAGTAATTGATCTCACACCTGACCATCCAGAAATTTACTATAGACTTGCCTTTATAAATTCCAATTTTTAAAAATGGGAAGCGATTTTGTTTTATGCGAATGAAGCATTAGAACAAGGGATATCAGAGGAAGAAGAAATTAAATTATCTGCTTTAATGGGGTGTGCCTATAGTAAAATTAGCTTAGTACGTCGTGCAAAGGAACAATTTGACCATGCCGAATCACTTGATAAAAACAAAGAATGGTCGTTGTTTATCGAAAAGTATAAAGAACTAAGCAATGAACGGCGAGCGTTAACAAAGCAACAACGCGAAGAAAAGGATGACTCCATTAATATTGCTTTGGAAAAAATGCATGAAAGCCTGTGCTGTATTCTTAATCTATATTCACATCATAACTGTTTAATTACAAGAGAAAATGAAATCAAATTAAGTTTAAAAGAAGCAGAACTCTTAGCCTTTCTTCTTAAAAATCAAGAACAGCCCATTTCAAGCCAAAAAATATTAATTTCTTTGGCCCGATATTGCACTAGGGAATCCTAATTCTACGGTCGTAAAAAGATATATATCATCACTACGAAAAAGTCTATCACTCGCATTCAGAGAGTACTCTGGTAATGATTTGATTCGATTTGAACAATCAGGATACAAAATATACTTACCAATCGAAGTGATGGTGTTTAAAGGCGTGAATTTTGGCCGACTGACTTGTCATTAAGCATAAGTACATTTGAGACTCCCACCCCTAAAGGGACAAACTGACTAATGTCAGACGGGATTCCTGAGTAACTAAGCGTTCGCAATCCATTTCTGTTTTGAACAGCTCTCAAGGTTGGGGTATACCATTATCCCTCCTTACCCAGTGCATATAGCAGATAGGGCTACGCTACTGTTACACCATCGCGTATAGTTGGTTTCGTTCGATGTGTTTTAGCGTCTTTTTCTTGACGGCATATATTGTATAAGCGTTTTTTAAAGACTTTTACTTATCTAATATCCTCCAGTGGCACCTTCCCTTGTCGGTGCCACTGGAGCTTGTACATTAATCTTTTAACATTTCCTTAGAAAATACTTCACTGCCTCCCTCTGATTTGAAAGTAACAATATATCTTTTGTTTTCCAAAAGTCAATGGATTATTTATTTTCACAGAAAAAAAGCCGAGGAATAAATCCTCGACTTTTTCAGGTGCCTAGCGACGTCCTACTCTCACAGGGGGAAGCCCCCAACTACCATCGGCGCTAAAGAGCTTAACT
>NZ_JBIWFQ010000063.1:0-2880 GCF_044763105.1 Lysinibacillus sp. NPDC096212
GAAGGACGGCACTAACACCGATATGCTTCGGGGAGCTGTAAGTGAGCTTTGATCCGGAGATTTCCGAATGGGGGAACCCACTACGTTTAATCGCGTAGTATCTTGACGTGAATACATAGCGTCTTGAAGGCAGACCCAGGGAACTGAAACATCTAAGTACCTGGAGGAAGAGAAAGAAAAATCGATTCCCTGAGTAGCGGCGAGCGAAACGGGAAGAGCCCAAACCAAGAGGCTTGCCTCTTGGGGTTGTAGGACACTCTATACGGAGTTACAAAAGAGCGAGTTAGATGAAGCGACTTGGAAAGGTCCGCCAGAGCAGGTAAAAGCCCTGTAGTCGAAAGTTCGTTCTCTCCTGAGTGGATCCTGAGTACGGCGGAACACGTGAAATTCCGTCGGAATCCGGGAGGACCATCTCCCAAGGCTAAATACTACCTAGTGACCGATAGTGAACCAGTACCGTGAGGGAAAGGTGAAAAGCACCCCGGAAGGGGAGTGAAAGAGATCCTGAAACCGTGTGCCTACAAGTAGTTAGAGCCCGTTAATGGGTGATAGCGTGCCTTTTGTAGAATGAACCGGCGAGTTACGATTACGTGCGAGGTTAAGCTTTAGAAGGCGGAGCCGCAGCGAAAGCGAGTCTGAATAGGGCGAATTAGTACGTGGTCGTAGACCCGAAACCAGGTGATCTACCCATGTCCAGGGTGAAGGTGAGGTAACACTTACTGGAGGCCCGAACCCACGCACGTTGAAAAGTGCGGGGATGAGGTGTGGGTAGCGGAGAAATTCCAATCGAACTTGGAGATAGCTGGTTCTCTCCGAAATAGCTTTAGGGCTAGCCTCGTGATGAGAATACTGGAGGTAGAGCACTGTTTGGACTAGGGGGCCATCCCGGTTTACCGAATTCAGACAAACTCCGAATGCCAGATATTTATACACGGGAGTCAGACTGCGAGTGATAAGATCCGTAGTCAAAAGGGAAACAGCCCAGACCACCAGCTAAGGTCCCAAAGTAATCGTTAAGTGGAAAAGGATGTGGCGTTGCACAGACAACCAGGATGTTGGCTTAGAAGCAGCCATCATTTAAAGAGTGCGTAATAGCTCACTGGTCGAGTGACGCTGCGCCGAAAATGTATCGGGGCTAAACGATTCACCGAAGCTGTGGATTGACATCTACGATGTCAGTGGTAGGAGAGCGTTCTAAGTGCGTTGAAGTCAGACCGGAAGGACTGGTGGAGCGCTTAGAAGTGAGAATGCCGGTATGAGTAGCGAAAGACGGGTGAGAATCCCGTCCACCGTATGACTAAGGTTTCCTGAGGAAGGCTCGTCCGCTCAGGGTTAGTCGGGACCTAAGCCGAGGCCGATAGGCGTAGGCGATGGACAACAGGTTGATATTCCTGTACCACCTCCTCACCGTTTGAGAAATGGGGGGACGCAGTAGGATAGGGTAAGCGCGCTGTTGGATATGCGCGTCCAAGCAGTAAGGCGTGTGTGTAGGCAAATCCGCACACTATAACGTTGAGCTGTGATGGCGAGTCCGTATGGACGAAGTTCCTGATTTCACACTGCCAAGAAAAGCCTCTATCGAGGTGAGAGGTGCCCGTACCGCAAACCGACACAGGTAGTCGAGGAGAGAATCCTAAGGTGTGCGAGAGAACTCTCGTTAAGGAACTCGGCAAAATGACCCCGTAACTTCGGGAGAAGGGGTGCTCTTGAGCGTGCAAGCGCATGAGAGCCGCAGTGAATAGGCCCAGGCGACTGTTTAGCAAAAACACAGGTCTCTGCAAAACCGTAAGGTGACGTATAGGGGCTGACGCCTGCCCGGTGCTGGAAGGTTAAGAGGAGTGGTTAGCGCAAGCGAAGCTGCGAATTGAAGCCCCAGTAAACGGCGGCCGTAACTATAACGGTCCTAAGGTAGCGAAATTCCTTGTCGGGTAAGTTCCGACCCGCACGAAAGGCGTAACGATCTGGGCACTGTCTCAACGAGAGACTCGGTGAAATTATAGTACCTGTGAAGATGCAGGTTACCCGCGACAGGACGGAAAGACCCCGTGGAGCTTTACTGTAGCCTGATATTGAATTTTGGTACAACTTGTACAGGATAGGTAGGAGCCAGAGATCTCGGAGCGCCAGCTTCGAAGGAGGCGTCGGTGGGATACTACCCTGGTTGTATTGAAATTCTAACCCATGCCCCTTAGCGGGGCAGGAGACAGTGTCAGGCGGACAGTTTGACTGGGGCGGTCGCCTCCTAAAAGGTAACGGAGGCGCCCAAAGGTTCCCTCAGAATGGTTGGAAATCATTCGTAGAGTGTAAAGGCACAAGGGAGCTTGACTGCGAGACCTACAAGTCGAGCAGGGTCGAAAGACGGGCTTAGTGATCCGGTGGTTCCGCATGGAAGGGCCATCGCTCAACGGATAAAAGCTACCCCGGGGATAACAGGCTTATCTCCCCCAAGAGTCCACATCGACGGGGAGGTTTGGCACCTCGATGTCGGCTCATCGCATCCTGGGGCTGTAGTCGGTCCCAAGGGTTGGGCTGTTCGCCCATTAAAGCGGTACGCGAGCTGGGTTCAGAACGTCGTGAGACAGTTCGGTCCCTATCCGTCGTGGGCGTAGGAAATTTGAGAGGAGCTGTCCTTAGTACGAGAGGACCGGGATGGACACACCGCTGGTGTACCAGTTGTCTTGCCAAAGGCATCGCTGGGTAGCTATGTGTGGACGGGATAAGTGCTGAAAGCATCTAAGCATGAAGCCCCCCTCAAGATGAGATTTCCCATTACGCAAGTAAGTAAGATCCCTCAAAGACGATGAGGTAGATAGGTTCGAGGTGGAAGTGTGGTGACACATGGAGCTGACGAATACTAATCGATCGAGGACTTAACCAAAA
>NZ_JBIWFQ010000064.1:0-2003 GCF_044763105.1 Lysinibacillus sp. NPDC096212
CCCTCGTATATTAGTAGTAAGAGCTCTTTCCGATAGAATTTCCAGTTGATCCGGACAACTGGGGAATCTGTTGGATTTCCTATAGGAGATAGTCGCCTTTTGGCTCCCTCACTCTTTTTTTATGTTTTACCTGTTTGACCCTGGTTTACACGAGGGACCAAAAGGAAACTTCCATTTTAACCATTCAAAATAGTATAGCTAACAGGTGCTTACCTGCTTATTTGTGTTATCCAATTTTATATCGTTTGGGCGAAGGATGGAGGAGGCTCCATTTTAGTACTTCGTCCTTTTTTTATTTCAGCTTTTATTTCACTCAGACTGTGCCCATGAGACAATGGAACGGACAAGGTTGACGCAGGAAATAGCTATTCCCCCTTGCGGGCACTTTTTGTGCACTGCTTAAAAAGCCTGCTACCCATCGTTCATTATTGAAGGTCTAACCACTGGCTGCGACGTTGTTGGAGAAGAGAGTGTAGCGCTCATTATGGTCTTCTTCACTTTGATTGCTCATCACGAGGCAGACATCGATGATTCGACTGGGCACCCAGGTCTGAGACAATCTTGATTATTCCCACTATAGGAGGTGATTGGCATGTCACAAATGCTAGTCGGTATCGACGTGAGTATGCGCTCCCATCATGTCCAATTCATGCATGGCGAGGGTCATTCGCTTGCTGATTTTTCTGTTTCTAATGATGTAGAAGGTGCGAACACCTTGATTCAAAAGCTTTTAAAAACAGCGGAAAAGAATCAGCTCACACAATTAAAAATTGGGATGGAGTCAACGGACCAATATAGTTGGCATCTAGCCCATTATTTGAAAAATCAATTACAGGGCTATGCACCCTTGTTTCAAACAGCGGTGTTTATGCTCAATGCTCGAAAAGTAGCACGCTTTAAAAAAGGCTACGATACGTTACCGAAAAACGACCGGATTGATGCCTGGGTTATTGCGGATCATCTACGCTTTGGACGTTTGCCATATGAAATGCAAGAAACTCTTCAACACGAGGCACTTCGCCGTTTAACACGTACACGATTTCACATGATGCATGAAATTGCGCGTAATAAAACGTACATGATGAATCAACTGTTTTTAAAATTTAGTGGCTTACGCCAAGATAACCCGTTCTCTAACACATTTGGTACGACGAGTTTAGCCGTCATTGAAGAGCTCGACCCTGAAATGATTGCAGAAATGCCACTAGAAGAGCTTGTAGAGTTCTTACAAGATAAGGGCAAGAATCGTTTTGCGGAACCAGAAGAAATCGCAAAATATCTTCAAAAGCTGGCACGCAACTCCTATCGTCTAGACAAGATGATGGCGGATCCCGTGAATTTATCGCTATCTGTGATTTTAAGTACGATTCGCCATATGGAAGCCCAAGTCAAGCGCTTAGATAAAGAAATCGAGCGCATGATGAAAGGATTCACCCAAACATTAACATCGGTAAAAGGCATCGGACCCGTGTACGCAGCGGGATTACTCTCTGAAATTGGTGACATTAAGCGTTTTGATGATCATCACGCTTTAGCGAAATACGCAGGACTTGTATGGTCACAATATCAATCAGGTGAGTATGAATCAGAAAACACCCATCGTGTGCGAACCGGGAATAAGTATTTACGCTACTATCTCGTTCAAGCCGCTGATGCCATACGAAAACATGACACTGAATATAAAGCCTTTTATCAAAAGAAATTTAATGAAGTTACGAAAAATCAACACAAACGTGCTCTCGTCTTAACCGCTAGAAAACTTGTACGCCTCGTGCATTCGCTACTACGCACGAATCAGCTGTACATACCAACTGAAAGGAGAGAGTAAATTTACTCATTCTCTTTCTTTCAAACTTTTAAATCGACTTCCATTTACGCCCTTTTTTTGCGCGAAAAATGCGAGGTTTATTTGAGTACGCTTAAAAACAGTTTTTTAGATGCTTGGTAGCTTAAGAATTTCCAATTCCGATGTTTTTTATGGTTGACATATCACCACTGGGCTT
>NZ_JBIWFQ010000065.1:0-1587 GCF_044763105.1 Lysinibacillus sp. NPDC096212
CTTATTTTTTATGAAAAAAATTGAAAGCCGGTGAAATTTTACTGATCGTAAAATTTCGCCGGCTTTTTAGTTTAGAGATGGGTTTTGTCCCAGCCCCTTTCTTTCATCTCTCAAAATCTCAAATATTACTTACATAACCCTTTTTTACAAAAAAAGATGGAAATTGCATATAAATAATGGTAATATTTTCTATGGATGGTAATTCCATTTTTTTAAAAAAACCATTCGTTATATTTTGTAAAAGAATGGGGGTCTTTAATGAAAAAAACTATCTTAATTAGAATATTGGCATTTATAGCCGTATTACTAATACTTTTTTCAGATGGGATACAATCTCATGATTTTCTTTATCTTTTAATTGTCGTTTTTTTCATTGGTGTTCCGTGGTACAAGTTTTTCAAAAAATAAATTTAAGATTCAGGAGGAATTGTACACTTTTTGGTAATGGTTATGTTTTTAGCATTGCAACCCCTATCTGTAAATTTAGATCGAGCTATTGCTAAAGAAAAAGGTGGGAACAATGATTGTAATAGCTGTTCACAAAAATTACCTTTACAAATGGAACAAGCAGGTTTTTTTAAAAATAATTTAGTAATAAACGATGTAAAAGAAGATTTAGATATAGCGGAGAATTTTAATCATAGTGAGTACAATAAAGATGATTTCGATTGGAAAAATATTGAGTTCATGGATTTCGGCAAGGATAAAGATGGTTTAATGATTCCTTATAAGCAGAACAATGAAAACTTTGATATTCGTTTATTGACTGCTTATGATAAAACAACTGGTGAAATTAGTGATGATTTTATTATTATGAAATCAGTTCTTGATATCGAAAATAATGAAATTGAAGTTACCTACTCAACATTAAATGATGAAAAAGTGGTTGGCATGACTCTTGATGTAGGCACAAATGAAGTTATTGACAGAAAAATATATAACGAAGTATCTCCAACTGATAGTGGTCAAGCAGGTTATTGGAGCGATACTTGGGATTGTTTAAAAAATGCTTGGAAAAATGCTCCTGAACTTACGAAAGAATTATGTTCCACTGCTTGTCTCTCTGTAATATTTGGCGGAAATATTGTAGGTATAGTAACTTGCGCTAGTTGTTTAGGCGCTCAAGCTATGGTATGCCTTATTCACTAACAATTAAATAAATATTAATTATCTTCCCCTCCATATATTTAGGAGGGGATTTTTATAAATAAACAAATAGAAACCAACAATCGATTCTATACCTTGCTTAACACCATGGCTGTGAATATCTGTATAAAATAGATTAGCCGATCCAAGTCTTACTTGAATCGGCTTTCTCATTTGGGAAATGGACAACCTAGAGTATGGAAACTCACGATTTTCGGTCGCTCGTTACTCATAATATATATCATCCTTTCAAGAGTACACTACAATAAATAAAATTATTAACGTGTCTTATAATAGCACAAATAAAGATAATGAGCCTAGCTTTTTGGCTAAGCTTATTTTTTTGAATGACGGATTGTAATATTAAGTGCAACACCTAGAAGTCAATATAAAGGAAGCCCATAACGACCTCGTGTAGAATGTAGTTACCACACAAACATT
>NZ_JBIWFQ010000066.1:0-1553 GCF_044763105.1 Lysinibacillus sp. NPDC096212
GAATCAATTTCATAAATCATATTTTCCAAGAGCTTAGACTACTCCTATTAAGAAAACTTACGTTTTTTAAAATTATGCTGCTTGAGTTTGTGATTCTAATAAAGCATTGAGACGATCTACTGCTAATTTGCAGGCATTATAAATAAACGTCACCAGGTGGAAATGAAGTTTTGCTTTTCTTCCTGTTTTGTGACGGACATTGTTCAACTGAAAATATTGCTTTAAGTATGCATTTACACGTTCAACGGCTGTGCGTTCTTTATATAGTTGTTTCCAAAGTTCAGAGCCTCGTGCTGGATACGTGAATTTTCGTATATCTGTGTCACATTTGATTTTGAAAACCTTCTGACAAAGGGAATCATTACGTAACGGACAGGTTGCACATTCCTTTGGCCTTGTGAATTTTAGTGTTCGGTACTTCTCATCGAAGCTATCATAACAGTAGCTGTGTTCACGTACACAGGTCGGTCTGAAATGTTCATCAAAGCCAAGGTACTCGCCTTCATTGCGGACATTATATGGAATAACTGCACGCATTTGATACGTATGTAATTGACTGTAAATGGGCTCGTAATCATACCCTGCATCCAAAATAGCGGTCGTAAAATGCCCTGGAAATAGGTTTTCTGCTTTCTTTAAAAGAGGGATCGCTGCTTTACTATCCGACAAATTGGCAGATGTCATGAGGCGTCCAACAATATATTGACTCTTTGTGGCCACCGCGAGATGTCCCTTAAAGCCAAACCAAAACGTGTTTTTGCCATCACTGTTCTTTTTAATGCCCCAATTCGGTTCGATGGGCGCATCTTGCCACAATGTTTCTAGTGATGTATCGAGCTGGTCCTTGATCTCTTTTTCATAAGTTGACTGGTTGGCTTTGATTTCTGCTTGTTCCGTAAGCCAAGCCTCGCGTTCTTCTTTTGATTTTCGTCCACGTTTTTTTGGTGGTACAGGCTCTTTTTTCTCCGAGGGCTTTGCCGCATCACGTGACTCAAAATGTGTGGCATCAATCGCGAGGTGTTCATCATAAAGAAAACCTTCTATAAAGGCAGTTTGAATCAATGTATCTTGCATGTGGTCGAGAACATCTGATTGACTGATGACATCGATCATACGCGAATAGGACGCTTCAGATGGAACCACGTCTGAAACGAGAAAACCGCAATCGAATCGAAATAAAGGATCATTGACCAAACGTTTGATTAAATCCTTGATCGTCGGAATCCGTTCGACAATACGAATAATGAGTGATTGTATCATCGCACCGTAATTTAATTCACGTGGGGCACCACGTAACGTCTTTTTGGAAAACAGCTGAAATATAGGTTGCACGTCGAAAGTGGCAAAAATAGCATCAAATCGACGTGAACTTTCCATTTCCAATAATTCTTGGATGCCAAATAGGCTCATTTGTTTTACAATAGTCATAGGGCATTCACCTCATTCAGTATGTTAGTTTAGACGCTACCATTATACCGAATTGGGGAGGTGCCCGTTTTTTATTGTTTTAGAACCCTTGATACTAAAGAGATTAGAATTATGAAATTAACTCA
>NZ_JBIWFQ010000067.1:0-1510 GCF_044763105.1 Lysinibacillus sp. NPDC096212
GATTGAGTCCGTATAATTGTGTAAAAAGAAAAGGGGTCATTTTCTTTCCTCTTGGTTACAATGTTTTCAACCACAAAAATAAAGTAAGGAGAGGAATATAAAATGACCCAATTACAGTTTAACCTAGACATGGATCTTTTAAAAGATTCGATTATCAATTCTAATATTGATACTGTTATTAAATCAGCTATAGTTTTGGTATTAAACGAATTCATGGAAAAAGAAAGAGACGATTATTTGCAGGCAGACGCCTATGAACGTTCTGCTGACCGCCGTGATTACCGTAACGGCTATTATGAACGTGAATTAACGATGAGTATTGGTAAAATCAAGCTAACTGTTCCTAGAACTCGTAATGGTGAGTTTTCACCAACGATTTTTGAAAAGTATGCTCGTTGTGATCAAGCTCTGGTTTTATCTATGCTAGAGATGGTGATAAACGGTGTTTCAACTCGTAAAGTCACTCATATTGTGGAACAACTTTGCGGAGAAAGCATCTCTAAATCCTTTGTGTCTTCACTTACACAAAAGCTTGATCCGATTGTAAATGCTTGGGCGAAGCGTCCATTAAATACAACTTATTATCCTTTTCTTTTTGTAGATGCAATGTATATAAAAGTACGTGAACATCATCGTGTAGTCTCTAAGGCTGTTTATATTGCTACAGCTATTACTGAGAAGAATAAACGTGAGATACTTGGTTTAAGCGTTGATCACGAAGAGAGTTTTGAGAGCTGGAGTCGTTTTTTTCAAAGCCTCAAATCTCGAGGGCTTCAATCACCTAAACTTGTGATATCAGATGCTCATAAAGGTCTTCAAAAAGCCATACAACGCGATTTTATCGGGACATCTTGGCAAAGATGTAACGTACATTTTAAACGAAATATATTTGAAAAGCTTCCTAAAAAAGACTCAGCTGAAATCCGTATGATGATAAAACGCGTTTTTGAAGCCATCACAATTGAAGATATTCGAAAATTTAAAGATGAGTTATTTGATCAATTCGGAAACAATTCTAAGTATGAGAAAGCTCTTGCCATCCTTGATGAAGGGTTCGAAGATACGATACAATACATGAACTATCCAGAAAAAATACGATGTCATATTCGTAGCACCAATTCTCTTGAACGATTAAATCAAGAAGTTCGTAGAAGAGAAAAGGTAATCCGTATCTTCCCCAACACACAATCTGCTTTTCGATTAGTAGGTGCGGTTCTAATGCAGTATCAAGAAACTGTATACGCAAAGAAAAAAGGGCTTACAACTTAGCAAATATTTTAGCGTAACTTCCATTCCGTAGGGTGCCACATTCAGAAACGGCTATCAAAGTGAAAAGAGCCTTTGACAGCCATTTCTGAATGCGGACATATAAATACACGGAAGTCACGGCCAAAAAAATGTAGAGAGGTTTAAATGAGTTAGCCCAATTTATTTCACCAATCTGATGTTTAGATAAGGATCAGAGTTGAAAACTTTGTATAAAATTTTACACAATATTAAGGACTTGACT
>NZ_JBIWFQ010000068.1:0-1466 GCF_044763105.1 Lysinibacillus sp. NPDC096212
TAAAGTGTACCCTTTGTAAAGGACATTTTGAAAAAAAGCTAAGCAACCTTTTGAAGCTGCTGTCTGTATTTTGCAGGCGGCAGCTTTTTCAAGTTCCATTGCCCTCGATAATGGTTGTAATACATCATATAACTTTTCACTTCTCGTTTTACTTCTTCTAATGTTTCGCACGCTTTCAGATTGGTTTCATCTTTAAAATGACCGAAGAAGGATTCTTGAGGGGCGTTATCCCAACAGTTCCCTCGACGTGACATAGATTGCCCTAGTCCCATTTCCTTCACAAGTTTCTGGAATTTTGGATTCGTATAATGGAATCCTTGATCTGAATGAATAAATGCATCTTTCGTTAAATGGTGGTGATTTCGCTTCAATTTACGAAGAGTATTGAGCGCAATATCCATACTTAAAGAAGCAGATACTTCATACGCTAAAATTTCGTTTGTTTCAGCGTCCTTAATCGTTGATAAATAAGCACGTTTGCCGTTTCCATACGTCAAATACGTGATATCTGTTAATAATACTTTTCCTGCTACACCTTGTTTAAAGTTACGCTGTAATTCATTTGGACATGTACGATGTTCTTTTGTTGCTTTGGCCATTCTACGTGCCGGATTCGCTTTTCGAATTGGGCATATAATCTCAAATTTCTTCATAATGCGGCGAATACGTTTTAAGTTATATGTAATTCCATATTGATTTTCTAACGTCATTTTAATCTGACGTGCACCTTTTCTACGTCCTCGGAAATGATACGCTTTTAAAATGATTTCTTTGGTTGCTTCATCTGCTAATTCATATGCTGCACGCTTTTGCATTGATTTCTCTGTGAAATAATTATAGTAACCTGAACGAGATACGCCCATAATTTCACATAGATAGCTTACTAAACGTTTTAGTTTATATTTTTGAATCGTTTTACTGATTAATTCAAACTTTAGTTCCGTTGCGATTGTTATTTCTTCTTTAACATCTGCCTTTCGAGTAGATCGAGCTTTTTTAAAAGTTCATTCTCCGCTTGTAATAATCTATTTTTCGCTTCTAATCGTGCAATTTTTTCTTCTAAACTTAATTCCCGTTCTGATGGACGACCTGAATTCGTTTTACGTGTATCTTGTAGACCAGCTACTCCAGTTGTACGATAAGCTGCACGCCAACGCTTTCCTGCTGAACTAATGCGCTTCAAACCAATCAGTTCAACATCTAAACCAGCCTCTTCAAAAATCGTTCTTGGGAGTTTCCCTTTTTCATTTTCTGCAATAAAATGGCGTTTAAATTCCTCAGTATAAGTAATCGCTTTATCACTAATAGCCTGGACATTAGGATTACATTTTAGTTGTTCTTGCTCTTTTTTAGTAAATAATCTCTTCGTCATTTATTCCGCTCCGACATCTTTTTTCTCATTATAAACAAAAGTACCCTATAGGATAGACTTTTTTCAAAGTGTCTATCTTATAGGGTACAGTTTA
>NZ_JBIWFQ010000070.1:0-1370 GCF_044763105.1 Lysinibacillus sp. NPDC096212
GGTTCTAAGTCAAATGTTGGGGTGTACAAATCTTTCAGCACGTTAACCCAGATGAACCCCGATTTCTTTATACTTTAAATTTAATAAGATTTTTGCTCGAAAGTGATCGAAGCGTCGAAAGCCATATGCATTCCGTTTCATCACTTTTGTTTTATTATTAATGCCTTCCAAGAAGCCGTTGGAATAACCAAAACTAAAGCTATTTAAGATTTCTACTTGCCAGTTTTTAAATGTTTGAATTGCTTTTAAGAAAGCTGGTAATTTTGTCTCTTCTACTTTACGGTAAAAAGCTTGTAATCGCTTCTTCACTTCTATGACATCATTCTTTGTCTTTGCCCAATCAAACCATTCACAATAGGCTTCCTTTAATTCATGAGCTACTTTTAATGTTTCAGACATTTCAGTATAGCGCTGTAAGTACCACTGTTGTTTCGGTGATAATTTAGATGCACGTTTATAAAACACATGACGCATACGTTTACACTTTGTGCGATTGTATTTGTCCCATTCTTTTTGTACTTGTCGGCGCACTTCATCCATTGCCCAATAGATATAACGGCTAAAATGAAAGCGGTCTGCCACAATAACAGGTCGACCTAGTGATTGACGAACAGCTGCTTTAAAACTTGGATTCATATCCATGACCACTATCTCAACGTCTGCTCCATACTGACTTAAGTAATTTTTTATTGTTTCTTTTTTACGATTTGGTAAAATATCAATCGGCTCGTGCGTCTCCGCATTCGCAATTATTAGCTGATACGTACCTGCATCTGTATCGCCTTTATACTCATCAATCGCAATTGCTTTTGGTAAACGTACACCCTCTACTAATTGTTTATTCGCTACCTTTTTAAAACGGCGAATGACCGTCGTGGTTGATGTACCTAGTACTTCTGCAGCTTCTTTAAATGTTTTGGCTTTAATAGCCCGTACATTCACCACTTGATTCCATTCTTTTGAGTAGCGTTGATATTTATCTACGAAGGGGGATTTTTCAGAGAAACGCTTACCACAATTACAAACATAGCGACGACGTTTATAGAAAAGAATAGTTAAACGTTCAAACCATTTTAAGTGATTGATTTTCTGTATACGATAATCGTGAACCTTTGATGTTTCTTTTTTACAAACTGGACATTGATGCGTACATTTAGGCAATTGTACATGCAATGCGATTCGATCGCCTACTTCTTCTACTTTCGTAATCTCTACATCTTTTAATCCTGGGATATTCATGTTAAAATTCATTTGCACAGTTCACCTTTCTATTACTTGTTTCTCGACAATTCAAGTATATATAAATCGGTGAATCTGTGCTTTTTTTATGCGTGGAATTATGTGAATACCCCAACAAATATTATAGAACC
>NZ_JBIWFQ010000071.1:0-1021 GCF_044763105.1 Lysinibacillus sp. NPDC096212
ATTAAAAGCCTCGTTTGCAGTTTTCCAACCAAGACATTTTCTTGGTCGGTTGTTGATATAGTTTAATGATTCTGTTAGTTTTTCTGGTGATACTTCTTCAAAATTTGTTTGTTTAGGAAAGAACTCGCGAAGTAATCCATTTCCATTTTCATTACTTCCACGTTGCCAAGAAGAATAGGCATCCGCAAAATAAACATCAATTTTCAAGTCTTTTTCTAACACTTTATAGCAGCTAAATTCTTTACCTCGGTCTGTTGTAGCTGTTTTTATAGTGCCTTTTGGTAATTTAGTATGAAGTAGACGTACTGCTCTTTCCATTGATTGAGCTGAGCGATCCGGTATCAAAATACCAACATACCATCGTGTCATTCGCTCAATAAATGTTGCTACACAGCCTTTTGCTTTCCCACGTCCAGATACAACTGTATCTAACTCCCAATGTCCAAAGGTTTCACGTTTACGTACTTCTTTTGGGCGTTTAGAAATGGGTGTACCGATGTTAAATCTTCCTCTTGTTTCGCGGGGTTTTTGGCGTTTTCCTTTTTGACGGAGAACGGTTATAGGCACTTCTAAAAGACCATCGTAAATCCAGCGATAGATGGTTTTAAAACTCAGTTGTCCTTGATACAAGCGGCCGACAATTTGTTCAGGCGACCAAGTATCCCGCAACTTTTCTTGAACAGCTTCTTTTACTTCTGGCGTACATTTTGACTTGGCACCACAGTTGGATTTATTTTGGTGGTAACGTATTTGCGCTTCGTCAGCTGTACTACCGGCGTGGCGTTTTATTTCTCTGGAAATTGTAGAAGGTTGACGATTTAAGAGTTTCGCTATTTTACGAATCGAATAATCAAGTTCCAGGTATGTTTCTATTTTTACACGTTCTAATATGGTAAGATGGGTATAGCTCATAACGATTCCTCCGTTTGAATGTTTGTGTGGTAACTACATTCTACACGAGGTCGTTATGGGCTTCCTTTATATTGACTTCTAGGTGTTGCACTTAATATTACAATCCGTC
>NZ_JBIWFQ010000072.1:0-1005 GCF_044763105.1 Lysinibacillus sp. NPDC096212
GCTTTCGCTACATAAAACATTTGTACCTGCCGCTTTGCTTTCGCTACATAAAACATTTGTACCTGCCGCTTTGCTTTCGCTACATAAAACATTTGCTGAAAGAAGTTAATCTTGTATGTCTACAAAATTTACTTTGTCTTCGCTATCTGGATAGACGCTCTCTATTTCTTTGAAAACTTGGTTTATCTTTTCTTTATCTTTATAATCGAATTTACTACCACCATTTAACTGAAACAATGTGAGCATAGACTCAGAATCGGCTAATTCATCATAAGTTTGGTCATTTAGAATAACAAGATCCTTGGGAATATATCCTATCCATGCTTGATGTTTAAGATAATGTACAGGTATCATTTGTCCATTCAAATCTATTTGGTTAAATTCCATATCCCCATCGCTATAAGAATAGAACAAATTCAGTGAACCGGGTAATTCTTTAATTTCATGAACAGGTTCTGAAATGATAGACGTACTGTTTGGATCTTTTCTCGCCCTAATAATTCCTTTCTTAACTAATGGTTCAGCAGTAGTTTTGTTAATAACTGCATACTTTAAATTTGATTCACCTTTTTTTGTTACTATGAACTTCATTTTGTAGTCAACTGTTTGTTTAGTTATATTTTTATACAACTGCTTAACTTTATTGACATCCTTTTCTGTGCCGATCACTAAAATTCCATTGACTGATTGTGGTGGACCTTCAATAAGACGTTTTACTCCAAATCCTATACCAATAAAAATGGCGATAACTAAAACTAAGCCTATAATTTTTTTCATTTTTTTATTTCTCCTCGTTTACTTGATGTCTAAATTATAGACTAGATATTCTTTATAATTGAATAACTGTTGTCTAACTATTTATCTTCTATTCTTACTCATTAGTAAGAATAGAAGATAAATATTTTCTATGTGAGTTAATTTCATAATTCTAATCTCTTTAGTATCAAGGGTTCTAAAACAATAAAAAACGGGCACCTCCCCAATTCGGTATAATGGTAGCGTCTA